>JAWAXJ010000155.1:0-3581 GCA_038896955.1 Desulfurococcaceae archaeon | reverse complement strand
CCTTTGTCGGAGTTTCGCGAGCTATTGTTCAAGACGATTAGGAACAGCTTGCTCGACTCCTCTGAGGGTTGCACTGTTGTTGTTAAAATCGAGGAGGATATATCTGAAAACTACTTCACAATTGAAGGTGGAGACCTGGTATTTAAGACAACAAGCGCAAGCGATGCCGGTAGAAGCAATGCTGCTCTCATAGGCTTCCTTTCTCGCGCACTGAAAATACCTCCATCCAAAATAGACATTGTGTACGGTGTAAGAGGTTCTGTTAAGAGAGTTCTAATCAGGGATGTTACGTGCGAAGACCTTGCTCAGAAGCTTCAACGTGTAATTAGATTCGCTTAATGGCATCTAAAACCTCCATGGGTAGAGTTTTTCTAAGTAGTTCACGGTTCTCGAGCGTTACCACTACTTTTCTTGCATGCTCAAGCTTGGACAGTATCTCGGCATCGTTCAGCCTTATATGAACCACCAGTATGATTGGTTTATTCGTGCTCAGTGCTTTCATGAGAAGCGGTTTGAACGTAGGTAGTTTCAGCTCCATGGGTCCAACCTCATCGACGGCGATAACGTCGGCTCTTGATATTGCTGTACTAAGGGCTTTTTCAACGAACTTCGACGCGGTATCTACCAGTACTCCGTAGGAGCCCACGCGTACGTGACTTGCAACGTCTTTTCTGGCTAACCATGTTTCCTCGCCAGTTTGTAGATCTACTAGTTTAAATCCTATTCTTGAGCCCAGGTGTCTAACTTCGGGTGCTATTAATCCTCCAACGTTGTAGTTGTTCTTTCTAAGCTCCGAGATAATGGCGTTGAACAGCGTAGATTTTCCAACACCCGGTCTACCGGTTATAACTAGTTTAAACAATCAATTACACCTTTGGTTGAGGAACTGCTATCGAGGTTCAGAAATAAGCCTTTTCCTGAGCGCATCTAGGTCTTTAGCGTTTTTCACAACAACAAGTTCTGTTTTAACTCTGCTAGCTATTTTCTCAGCGTTTTCAATTTTTTCTTTAATGTTTTCACCCGTGCTCTTTACCACTGCTATAGGTTCCTTGCCTTTGATTACAGCATCTATTGGTGTCTTTTCAAAGATTAGGAACTCGTGGCCGAGTCTTGTGGCCAGTGAATATATGGATTCCTCGATGTGATCTCTTGGAGTACACGGCTTGTGAACATGTTTTTCACTGATTTGAGCTGATAGGTCAAATCCCTCGAATATGTCCTCTCCGAGTATTTTTGCTAAAGCTATTGCTTTGTTCAAGGAAATATACATACACCCTGTCTCGTACATATATACAGCCTTTGTGCTAACATTTATGAGTCTTGCTATTTCGCCTCTGCTGTATTTGTACTTTATTCTCTTTTGGTAGAATTTCTCGGGGTTTATCTTCAGAACGTAGTTGCCGCGTATTGATGCTACAAGTGGTTTTTCTCCTCTGAGGTAACTCCTGAGAGTTTCAGGTGTAATGATCTTCGTTGAGTACTTGAAGTAGACTACATCATCCTCCAGCTCAGTTCCACCATCATGTTCGGTTATAACAACCGAGGACGCTCCAAACGCTCTCTCGGCTTTAACGAGATCCTCGGTTTCCGCTTTGTTCAGCTTTTGCAGGTCATCTACAACTTTGAAAAGCAAGTTTTCCTTGTTTAAAGCTGCAACTATATCTATGCTTCTCTGACCTGGAGGGTAGGAAATAACATCGATTTCAGTACTCACACTCTTCAAAGTGCTTATTATCTTTTCAAGCAACCATTCAGCGTTCTTCTGGTCAGGCTTCAAAATGAGCATTCCCATTACTTTGATTTAATAAATTAGCTAATAAAAACGCATTACCGCTTTCTATGATAGATTGCATATATCATTGCATGGTCCTTGTCGTAGGGTTCTAGGTGAACAACATCTATTATTTCAAACCCTCTTTCTTTAAGCGTGTTCACCTCTCTTCTATATATTTCACTAGGCTCCTTGGTTACGTCTATGCTTCTGGCTTTAATAGCCAACAAGAGGTATCCTCCATCCATTAAGAACATGTCTGCGTTGTCAGCTACTATTGCAGCTTGATCCGGTTGCGCGATGTCAGCGTATATGCCGTTAACGAGCTCAACTACATGTCTATACTCCTGAGGTTTTCTCGCGTCACCGAGTATTGGAAGTAGGTTTTTCCTCACGTCGGCTACCATTAGGAATTCTCGAAGAACCCTTGGTGCAATGTCGACTCCGTACACCCTTCCACGAGGACCTACTATGTCGGATACGTGGCTTGCCGTTGTTCCCGATGCTACACCAAGGTACAAGATAGAGTGGCCTTCTCTTACCGGTTGCTCGGCTAGACCGTTAAGCAAAGCGGCAGCAAATTTACTTCTAAATGCGTTCCACTCTCTGAACTCTACTCCCTCAAAGCGGAACAGTCTTTCACCGTATACTCTATGACCTGGTACAAGGTTCTTCGTAGCTAACCTCATGGTACCGTCTTCAAGCTCTACAACGTAAACACCGTAGTACTTATCGTGGGGTTTTATACTTACAACGGAACTCATAGGTTAAACCCCGTTACTTCTCCTTTTTTCCTTCACTTTTCTCTCCTTTCTTCCTCTTGGGTTTTTCAGCCTTTACTTTTTCAGCTTTTGGTGGTGGTTTTGGATACAGCTTCTTGATTTCATCAACCCTCTTTTCGAACTCCTCGCCAAGTTTATCACCAACAAACCTACCCGTGAAGTAGTCCACTTTAGCAGCAATGGCTAACTTTGCAGCAAGAGTTCTAGCTATTTTACCTCTCTGCCACCTAGGGCTCTTATGTACAGCTGGGTGTTGGAATATAACGCCGTGCTTTGGAGGCTTACCGCCGGTTCTAAGAGCTCTGAACAAGGCTTTCTCGGCTCCTAGCACTTGAATAGTGCTAGCCGGAAGTCTAGCTAGTTTTTCGAGACCTCCAGCTAAGCTAAGCAGTCTAGCACCAAGCTTTGGACCAACCAGTGCGCATATGTTAGGTGCAACCTCCTTCATGACCGAGTCAATGTATCTTTCCAGTGTTTCACGTAGTTTGTAGAGGTCTAGTATAATGCCGGCAAGGATCGCAATGTACTCTAGGTCGAAATCGCTTAGTTCAGCACCAATACTGCTTTTAGCAGAATTTTCTATTTTCTCAGCCTCACTTTCTGTTAAACCAAGCTTAACCAGCGCGTCCTTCGTGAAGTTGTTTCTGTCCCTCAGTTCATAGACTAATCTTGCGTACTTCTGATGGTCTTTAACCAGTTCGTCGAGTTCGGGGAAGTGTAAGCTGTACCATTCTCTTAGTCTTGCAATGTAAAGGTTTATTGTTCTATCAATGTCGTCTATTGCACGAATAGCCTGAACAGCTAGAAGGTCGCGCTTCTGAGCTTCTTTCCTAAGCTTTCTTCTCGCATACTCAAGCATTATCTCGTGTAGCTTACTGTAGAATTCTTCGGGCGTCTTGGAAAAGTTGTACTTAACGGCTAAGTCAACGACGTTCTTTCTCACGTACAGTGCGATCTCGTTTCCCGGCTCAACGAGGGGGTTTAAACCTAGTTGAGATGCGATCTTAGCTGATGAATAGTGCTCAGTG
>JAWAXJ010000154.1:0-3608 GCA_038896955.1 Desulfurococcaceae archaeon | reverse complement strand
AATTCAGATTTAACCACTGAGCAGCTATTTTAACACTTTCAAAGCAAATCATGAAATAAAGTTACTCATAAAAACAAGAAACTAGGATACAATAAGAGTTTGCTCAACACATCCGAAATCTCGCCTGTTTTTAAGCAATGATTTCAACTCATTTTTCAAACAGAAATACTAATTAAAGGGGTTTAATGTCACGCGCTTTCAGTTACTCTGCATTGCTTAAAACTTTCCCACGGTAACAGCATGCTCTATGGTTTCGATCTTTAGTACTGCTACTCTGTTAACTACATCGCAGACCAATAGTTAATCGTGTGCTACCCGATTACTAAACCAACGTTTATAACAAACTCTCTTAGAACTAGAAGGAGCCGAAGAAACTCTTATCAGCACGCTCGTGCTCAATCACCGATCATCAAACAAAACTTCATCATTGGTTTTCTAGCCTATCATGGAATGTTTAGCATAGGAACCTCTAAATACTATACTACAGTAACCCGTTACCATCGCCTAGCAGGGCATGGTCTAGAGGAAAGCACTCAGCTATGATGCTCGTTGCAGTAGTTTGACCTCGTATATAAACTAGTGCTGTGATCAACTGTTATCCTGGGTGGTTTACGTGGAGTATACAACTCTTGGCTGGAGTGACCTAAGGATATCGAGGATTGGTCTTGGAACATGGCAGTTTAGTGAAGCATGGGGTGTTGTTGACTACGAGAAGGCTAAAGCTGTAATAGCCAAGGCTATAGAGCTGGGTATAAACTTCATTGACACCGCGATGGTCTACGGTAGAGGGTTGAGCGAGGAGTTCATTGGTAGAGCACTGCGAGAACTCGGTGTTAAGAGAGACAGCGTTGTCATAGCAACCAAGATACCCGGAGAATTCCTCAACCCCGACGACGTGTTCAAAGCCGTGGACAGATCTCTCAGAAGACTCGGCGTTGACAGCATTGATCTACTGCAGCTGCACTGGCCACCGTGCTGGCACAACTACCCAACAGCAGTGTACGCTAGAGCTCTCGAAAGACTGGTTGCACTGGGCAAGGTAAGCTACATAGGTGTAAGCAACTACCCTGTTGCGCTCATCGAGGAACTACGCTCAAGCTTCTCCTTCACAGACATCGTTAGCATGCAGTACAGGTTTAACCTACTGGAGAGATGGGCTGAGGTTGAACTAATACCCTACGCTGAGGCAAACGACCTGACGTTTATACCCTGGAGTCCTCTAGCCAAAGGACTACTCACAGGTAAGTACACAGCCGAGGCTAAACCAGAGTTCAAGGACCTGAGAGCAGGTGAACCACTCTTCCACCCCGAGAACCTGAGGAAAGCAAGTGAACTCGTAGAGGTGCTGAAGAAGGTGGCCGAGAAGTACAATAAGACACCAGCACAGGTAGCATTGAACTGGCTAATAAAGTACAGTCCAACCATGGTGCCAATACCCGGAGCTAAAACCCCTGAGCAGGTTGAAGAGAACGCTGGAGCCGTTGGATGGCAACTCTCATACGAAGACTGGAGACTAATAGACGAGGTCAGCAAATCCACGAAGATCACCTACGTGACGTGGTAGCAGAGCAGTTCAGTTAATGTAGTAAGCAAAATTAGAGAACACTACCTGCTCTTTTAGAACCCCCTCGGAGACCTGGGTAAGGTCTGTGTTGAAGATACAGGGATCCTTTTTTGACGTAGGAGCATGCTCCTGGTTTAACCACCTTGGTTTGAAGTGTACAGTGGATACCCCGTTGCAGTGGTTTAAATGAAGTAGGTTTAACTGTAGTTCTAATTTTCCATTGGTAATGGTTTTGCTTCTTTTCTTAGCTCTCTAATCCAAGCGGATGATTCACTGTACCATTCCTTCGTAGAGTATACTCTAACGTCTATCTTGGGCTTCATTAGATCTTTGATCAAGCTGAGTCTCTCAAGGATGTTCAGTTCTTCTACACCATCCACAACAAGAGCTATATCTACATCGCTTTCATCCGTGTAGTCTCCTCTAGCTCTACTTCCAACTATGTACGCTTCTCTAACAGTGAAGCCGTACTCTCTCAGCCTCACCCGAACTTCTCTAACGAATTCAAGTGCTTTCCTCAAAGCTTCTCTCTGGGATTCTACTGCAGATTTCGCTTTACCCATTCTAACACCCTTTTAGCCCTTTCAACGAGCTCCCTGGCCTTTGATTCACTGTAGAGTTCTGAGGGTATGGCGTTAGCCGCGTTAGGGTATCTGGCTACAGTATAGTGGATCGTAAGTTCACGTAGATCATCAAGTAGAAAACTTAGATCTAGACCAAGCTCTTCCCTAACAACACGAGCAATATCGAGTAGATCGTGCCCATGGTAAACCTTACCACTGGATAGAAGAAGAGCTTTCAACGCTTTTTCAGCGCACTGCTGAGACCAAAACGCCGCTGAATCCCAGTCCTCAGTTCTAAGATCGTTGAAAGCTTTTCTACAATCGCTTTCAGCTTGAACGAGCCACTTAAGCGCTTCACTCCTCAAAACCCTCACCGGAAGGAGTACTTAAGCTAAGCACTCTAGCCACCCTAATTGTACCACGTCTTAAAAACCTAATCTAATTAACGTGGGTACTCTAGTCCAAGTTCACTATGGATCTCCTTGACGGTTCCCAGCTCACTCAGGGCTTGTATGCATCGATATCGTGGTCCATGAGTCTAGTTCGTTATAGTAGCCCTGGGTTCTCTACGGCAACGAAGAAGCGTGCGTCTTCAAATACCCTCGGGATTAACCGCCGACCTATCGTTGAGCTTCCATAGCATTCTCGGCTTCGAGTAGATACACCTCGAGAAAAGGCTTCGCAACACCCTTGATCAGGTGTCCTGAGTAGGTTTCACCGGGCTTTGATAGTGATACGTGTATGTGTATTCTAACGTTCCCGTTCTCATCAACAACGTAGTTACCGAGCAGTGAACCAACCTCAACAACTGTATCACCCGCTTTAACCACAACCGAGCTGTAGGACTTTGTCACCGGATTGAAATACCCTACCTCAGCGTACTCTAGTCCACCAATACCAATGATCAAACCTCTCCTAAGCTTGTTTCGAACTATGAAGTCCCTTAGGAATCCGTGGACATCACCACCCTCTGGAATCCTCGTGAAGTGCACAGCAAGCACATCAAGCACCCTAGGCAGTAATCTCACACGAGGATTAAAAACGAAGTAATACCAGATAATAGTGAGAGATGTCAGCAGATCACACGAGGAAGCGGTGAACGAGCATGAGCAGTTGCTCCGTGTGCTTTAAGCCGATTGGCTACGTGAGAACAGTGTTTAGAGATGATGAAGTCAGAAGCGCGTGGCCTCACGGTGTTGAGGGGTTCGTGGAGGTGCTCGAGGAGTACGCAGAAGGCTTAAAGGGTCTTGAAGGCTTCTCGCACGTTTTAATAGTAGCGTACCTCCACAGGGTCCCCGAAGAAGCCCGCAGAACACTCAAAGCCAAACCGAGGAGGCTAACGAGGTTCGGCTTCAAGCTCGAGGAGCTGCCCGAGGTCGGAGTCTTCGCTCTAGATTCCCCCCACAGACCAAACCCCATTGCTGTAACAATAGCTGAGCTCGTGAGGGTCGAGGGTAATAAGCTCTACGTTAAAGGACTGG
>JAWAXJ010000153.1:0-3609 GCA_038896955.1 Desulfurococcaceae archaeon | reverse complement strand
GATTGCGACTAAGAATAGGGGTGGTAAGGATCCTGAGGAAGGTTTTGGATTATTGCAGATAGATGCTGCCGTTGACGCTGTAACGAAGGAGTATACTATAGGAACCTATGTTGCTGAAAGTTTATACTCAGACCCATTCTCAAGACATGTTTGGGCTAGAAAGGTATACCTAACTGCTGGGCACACATATACATTCGAGTTAACCGTTCCAGGAACAGCAGACTTCGACATATACCTCTGGGCCTGGAATCCGAAACCGGCCACAACATCACCATATGGTACATGGGGTGAACCGCTATTAGTAGCTTGGAGCAATGTAACATCAGAGGGTGGAGATGAGGCTATAGTATACACTCCAAGCACATCTGGCTGGTACATACTAACGATAAAGCAGATATCTGGTTATGGTACATTCCAACTTGAATCATATGAGCAGATAAACCCACCAACATGTACAATAACAAGCCCAACAACCGGCTCAACAGTCAGCGGTACTATAACTGTGCAGGTTAGTGCAAGTGATGTATCACCAGGCTATGTGACTAGTGTAACTCTATACATTGATGGTGGAAGCCCAAGAAGTATGACGTACAATAGTGCAACTGGCAAATGGGAAGCTAGCGTCGACACGACAGCGCTGTCTGAGGGCCAGCACGTTCTCAGAGCTAAAGCAGTAGATAACGAAGGAAACATTGGATGGTCAAACATTGTGGAGATATTCGTCGATAACTACCCAGCTAAGGTACTTCTAGTGGACGATGATGCTGGAGCAAGCTATGAGACATACTACAAGAAAGCACTAGAAGACCTAGAAATAGACTACGATTACTATTCAGTTCCAAGTGGAGCTAATGGACCAGGCACAACTGTTTTGAACAACTACCCGTTCGTAATTTGGTTCACAGGAGATGACTATCAAACTACACTAACATCAACCGACCAGACGAACCTAGGAACATATCTAAATAATGGTGGGAGGCTTTTCATCTCAGGTCAAGACATAGGCTATGATCTGGGCGCTGGTAACTCCTTCATGAATACATACTTGGCGGCTAATTACGTAGGTGATAGTGCTGCCTCTAGCATTGTAAATGGCCAGACAGGTACTGTATTTGATGGAGTAACATATTATCTATCTGGCGGGGATGGTGCCAATAATAACGCCTATCCAGACTACGTTAACCTATATGATGCCCCAGGTACGGAGGCGATAGCCCTCAAATATCATAATGGTCGAAATGCTTCTATAGTGCATGATAGTGGAACGTATAGGACTGTGTATTTTGCATTTCCATTCGAGGCAATAAACTCTAGGGATGCTAGAAAGGATGCTATGAAGCGTGCACTAATATACCTAGGCTACGACTTCCCTCCAGAGGTGGTCATAGTTAGTCCTCCGCCGGATGTTGGAACTAATACTGGGAGCATTACTGTAGTCTGGAATGCTACAGATGACTACGACATAGCATCTCACGCTGTATATCTTGATGGCAATCTAATAGCTACAATAGATGAGCCTGGAACACAAACATCCGTTCAGAGGAGTTATACAATAACTGGATTGTCTGATGGATTACATACTGTGAGAATTCGCGTAAAAGATAGTGCTGGGCAATACGCCTATAAAGAGGTAACATTCTGGGCTGATTCAACACCACCAACAGTTAGTATCACAAGCCCATCTAGTGGGACATGGTATACTACACCCACAATTACGATACAATGGAGTGCTAGCGACAACTTCGAACTAGACCATCACGAGATTAGGGTGGTGGGAGGATCATATGATAGTGGATGGATCAACGTCGGCCTAAACACATCATATACAATAACCCTACCCACCGATGGATCATATACAGTAACTGTAAAGACATATGATAGAGCAACAAATACAGCAACAAGCACAATAACGATAGGCCTTGATAGAATACCACCAACAGTCAGCATCGAAAGTCCGTCCAGCGGGACTTGGCTTAACACTAGGGATGTAACAGTAACGTGGTCCGGTAGCGACTCATTAAGTGGTATTCATCACTATGAGATTAGAATTGATGGAGGATCATGGATAAATGTTGGGGCGAGTACATCATACATATTCACAAATCTGGCTGAAGGAACACATACGGTAGAAGTAAAGGCTGTAGACAAGGTAGGAAACACTGCAACAAGCACAATAACGGTGGGTGTTGACGTAACACCACCAACAGTCAGCGTTACGAGTCCGCCGAGTGGGACCTGGTATAACACTAGGGATGTAACAGTAACGTGGTCCGGTAGCGACTCATTAAGTGGTATTCATCACTATGAGATTAGAATTAATGGAGGATCATGGATAAATGTTGGTACAAGCACATCATACACATTCACAAATCTGGCTGAAGGAACACATACGATAGAAGTAAAAGCTGTAGACATGGCAGGGAACACTGCAACGAGCACAATAACAGTGGGTGTTGACGTAACACCACCAACAGTTAGTATCACAAGCCCGCAAAATGGTTCTACAACATCTTCAAACACGGTTACTGTAGAGTGGTCTGGATCTGATGCATTGAGCGGGATAAACCACTATGAAGTCCGTTGCTATAACAGCACGTGGGATTCGGGATGGATAAACGTTGGAACAAGCACATCATATACTTTTGCTAACCTAGCAGGCGGGGACTATACTGTTGAGGTTAGAGCATACGACAACGCTGGAAACGCTAAAGTTACTTATGTAACGTTTTCGATAGGCGTCTTCAGAATCGTCAATCCAGGAAGGGATCCATCAACACAAGCTGCCTATGTTGCAAGTAATACTGCCACGATCTCTTGGACTTCCACTTCTGCAAACTACTACGAGATATACGTCAATGGTACGTACATAGGCAGCACAACCAGCACGAGTTACACGCTCTCATTATCGGAAGGAATTTATAATATAACTGTTGTTGCAATGGGCTCTACTGGCAGCATTGGTCAGGACTCCCTAATAATTATCATTGACCTGACACCACCTGCACTAACCCTGCAAACAACAACGTTAATAGCAAATTCACAAACGACTCAAGTCTCTGTAGCATGGAGTGGCAACGATGCACTCAGCGGAATTGACCACTACGAGATCAAGATTGGGTCATCCTGGATTAACGTTGGTAGTAATACTAGCTACACTATTGACACGAGCACATTACCTGAGGGAAGATATACTATTTATGTACGCGCTTTCGATAGAAGCGGAAACTATAAACAATCCTATGCAATACTTATTGTTGATAGAACTGCACCAACGATAACAGTATCATATCCAAGTGACGGAGCCGTACTGAGCACAGGAGATATAACAGTATCCTGGACAGGTTCGGACTCATCTGGAATAGCATACTATGAAGTAAAGGTGGACTCTGGACAGTTCATACGTGTTGGAAAGGCAACTAGTTATTATCTCAGCTTCGGAGAAGGTATTCACACAATAACCATTAGAGCTTATGATACCCTAGGAAATTATGCGGAAGTTACCATAACGATAAAGGTTGACCTCACACCACCGGACCTAGAAATAACAAGTCCAGCTGACGGAGCCATAATAGCGAGTGGAACCGTAACTGTTACATGGAGCAGCAGTTC
>JAWAXJ010000152.1:0-3619 GCA_038896955.1 Desulfurococcaceae archaeon | reverse complement strand
GGTTAGACCGGAGGAGGAGAGAAAGCCTAAGCAAGTGCATATTTAAACTCCAACGCTATACCATACTCGTAGATTAAGGGTGTATCTTAGCTTTGAAGGCATCAAAGGTGGTTATTGTAACAGCTGATTATCACCCATACCATAAGCTGTGGTTGTCTCTCGCTGAGAAACTAAGCGGTATTTTAAAAGTACCACTTGAGGTTAAAATTGAAGACTACGTGTACCTCGTTGAACACGGTGATAAAGACGAATTTGGAATGAGCTGGCTACCACAGATACTCGTTGAACTGGAGAACGGTGAAGTACACTGGTTACTTTCCCGATTACCACTCAACGAACGCTTGCAACCGGATGAGAGTAAAGCAGTAGAAGAAATGCTTACGAAACTACGTGAACTCAACGTAGAAATACCCCAGTAGCTTCCCCCTCTGAAACCCGGTAAAGCAAAGTTTTACACTCTGCTATCCTCCTGTGCTGAAATCCACGTGAATTAAATTTAACCTGTTTAAAAACTGTATGTATTACTGGCTACAGCTAGAGTGCTGCATCGGGAGAACTATGGTTTTCGTGCCATACGTACCAACACCGTATCCTGTGGTAAGAGCTATGCTTAAACTTGCTAATGCTGGACCAGACGATGTAGTGTACGACCTGGGGTGTGGTGATGGACGCATACTCGTAGTTGCTGCAAAGGAGTTCAACGTAAAGAAAGCTGTTGGCATAGAGCTTGATAAGGAGAGGTATAAGATTGCTCTTGAGAGAATAAGAGAGGAGAAGCTAGTAGACAGAGTTGAAGTTGTACACGGAGACTTCTTCGATGTTTACATTGGTGAAGCAACAGTAGTAACCCTCTTTCTGCTAACATCTGTGAATGAAATGCTGAAACCCAAGTTCGAAAAGGAGCTGAAGGATGGAACAAGAATAGTGAGCCACGAGTTCAGAATACCGGGTTGGAAGCCGGAGAAGGTGATAGAGGTAAGAGACGATAATGGACTGCTTCACACAATATACCTATACGTTAAGGGAAGACATTTCTAGCGACTTCCTTGCGAAGACTATGTACCCGGTGTGACCGATCATTCGAGACCTGGGTCTAACAGCGTCTTTTTCAACTCTGTACTCTCTGAGAAGAGTTTCGTAGGTATGTATATCGATGAACACTCCGGTTTCCCTGAGAGCTAGAACTGTTTTTTCAACCTGGTTTACTGTTGGAACGTAGATTAAAACGGGTGCTGATGGCTTTAGTACTCTGCTGATGCTTCGAAGAGCGTTCCATGGGTCGGGTATATCCATGAAGAACGCGTCCAAGGCTTCCTCGATGGCTAGATCTGTTCTCACGTCGTGCTTTCTCAGGTCTACTCTATCTGCTAATCCTGTTTTCTCAAGGTTTAATCTTGCACACTTGAGTGCTTTATCTGAGATGTCGAATCCGTAGAGTTTTCCCTTGTCTCCTATAACAGAGGCTATTGCTAGTGTTAGTACACCGCTTCCAACACCAGCTTCTCCTACTCTACTACCTGGACCTATACCCGATAGGTATATCATCAAAGCTACGTCCTTTGGGTGAATAACCTGCGTTACTCTGGTTACGCCTGCTGAGTAGTAGTCTAATCTTAGTGGTTTCAGTACGTAGGCAGTTACACCCTGGCTGGTTTTTACGGTACTACCGTATGGTATACCTATCATGCTGTCGTGGTGTATGTAGCCCTTGTCTGTACCAAGGATTTTTCCTCTAGTAAGCTTGGTTAGAAACTTCCTCTTGCTATCTATTAGTACAAGTACTGTTTCCCCCTCGCGGGTAATCTCCATTCGTTTGCTTACCTCTAAGCCCCGGTGTCACTCATCACTCCTTCAGAAATACCAGCTTTCAGCACCACTATATCTACTAGCAGAGCCCTTTAAAACCATTAATTCGATTAAAACGTGGAGACAATGTCAGGGACTAGTGAATGAAGGTTTTAGTGATCCCCATTAAACCGGTTTTCGCCTACAGAATCTTCACGGGTAAGAAGAGGTATGATCTCAGGAAGCTTGTACGTAGAGTAGACATCAGGGTAGGTAGTAGAGTAGTAGTCTACGTTAGTGGTAGAGTTAAAGCTTTCATGGGCGAGTACACCGTGGGACGCGTTGTACAAGGTCCTCCAGACTACATAATCAAGGTGCTATCAGAAGACCCTGATGCAGGAGTTGGTGAAGAAGACTACAGTTACATTAGAGGTGCAAAGCAAGCTGTTGCCATGGAGGTTGTTAACCCCATTGTTTACAAGAAGCCTGTGGAGCTTAAACCCATTCTGCACTTGTTTCCAGACTATCAGCCACCCCTCGGTATTCAAGAGCTGGATGCTCATGAACCAGTAGTAGTACTGGTTTTCGATAGAGCTAGAAGAATGTCTCTTGGTTCATGAACAGTGCTCAGGTTTAACGGAAGTAAAACAGCTAGAAATCGAACTCTTCCTCTACTTCCTCCTCCTCTTCTCTCATCCAGAGCTCTCTTCTCAGAAGATCCCTTACTGCTATTCTGATAACTTCGCTCTTGTTCCTGTACTTGCCTATCTTAACCAGTTCTTCTATGCCTTCTATGTAGAGCTCAGGCATTTTAACGGTTACTAGTCTAAGCCTGGGTCTACTGTAGTGTAGTGGCTTCATGCTGATACCCCAATTACACTATGCTCATCATGATATGGTTTAAAAGAGAGGGGTGCATTGAATTGTAGCTAGTAGAGTACTAGCTTATCGAGAACTCCTTGAAGTAGGTTAAACCAGGTGCTTACTAGTTTGTTAACTGTGTTTTTGCTTGTTAGTAAGTTAACAACGTACACGAGGTTTATGTAAACCATTGGTGCTAGGTGTATACTGTAGAAGCTGTACTGTGTTCTACCTCCCAGTATCCACGTGAGAACGTATCCGCTGAATACACCAAGGTAGAATAGTACTATGTAACCATACTCCTTAACCCCCGTGTAGATCGCTGGAAGCGCTAGTACTAGTAGTACAGCTGAGGTTACCCATAGTGGTGTAATACCTGTAGCGTAGAGTACTCGTCCACCGGGGTAAACGTAGAGTGGGAAGCTGTTTAAACCGAGAAACCAATCCCATGGTGCTGAGCTCTGTGGGCAGTGTGCACCTATGCACTTTACGCTGAGATGCCATTTCGCTGAACCGAGAACTGCTCTCGTGAACCAGTTTACTACACCCATGTAGGCTATTAGTGGTAGTGAAGCAAGAGTTAGCATGCATAAGTAGAGAAGAACTGCTGAGAACGCGTAGAACAATGCTGAGAGGAGGAATGTTCTCACTCTAGTTGGACCCGGTGGCTTGGTTTTAGCGTCTCTTCTAGCTAGGAGGATTACAATGGGGATTACTGTGAAGAGACTTGATGCTTTGAAGAGAGCTCCGGTGAGTCCTGCTAGTAGAGCCCAGTTGTACTTCTTGTTTACTGCGAGGTACAAGGCTAGGGTGGTGAAGAGTGCTACGTATCCATCGAGTAGTGCTATGCTGAAGATAGCTCTTGACAGAGTATCCATGACCAGTAGAACAGCTCCTGCAATAGCTACAAGCATGTTCCTTGTCAGCTTTTCGAGAACAAGGAGAACAAGGAGAACTGTTAGAGCACCTGCTA
>JAWAXJ010000151.1:0-3642 GCA_038896955.1 Desulfurococcaceae archaeon | reverse complement strand
TTGGACTAGGGGAGGGAATTGATCTGCAGAAAAGTCGTAGTTAAGTGTAAGAACGGCATGCCGTTGCTTAGGAGAGGGGAAAGGGTTAGGATCGGGGCATGGGTTGGCGATTGCCAGGTATCGATATGCATACCCGTTGAGTGCTCCATCGATGCGTCGACCAGGGTTAGGGTATCGAAGTACTACAGCTACTCTATAGATGAGGACGACGAGAACTTCTACATTACCAGGGTCGACCCGTTAAACGGTGCTAGCGCTCTCTACGTCTACCAAAGGGACGTGTGGAGCAAGGTGTCTAAGTTCTACATAGAGACTTTGGCAAGGGGTGAGCCGGTTAGCGAGCACCTGCTCCTCATAGGGCCGCCGGGCACGGGTAAAACCGTTATGATAGAGGCGATATCCGGTATGCTTGGGGTTCCCGTCGAGTACGTCAGGGTCACGGAGGTTAGGAGCAAGTTCTACGGCGAGTCTGAGAAAAACCTGGAGAAGAAGCTAGAGGAGGCGATAGAGTCTGAGCCGTGCATACTTGGCATAGACGATGCAGAGTTCCTGATAACGTCGAGGATTTTGACTGGGAGCTACAGCTCGGGCGTGGAGTCGACCGAAATGGCTCTTAGAGATATACTGTTCTCGTACCTCGAGAGGATAGTTGTGGAGGGTAGGAGGGTGCTTGTTGTGGCCACCACCAACCTCTCGCCCTCGGCTATAGACGAGGCGCTCGTAAGAGGGGGGAGATTCGGCGAACCGGTGTTCATATCGCTTCCGAACTTCAACGCCCTGTATAGGTACGCCAAGCACCTCGTGGGCGACGAGGAGAAGGCCAGGGAGCTTGCGTACAAGTGCGTATCGAGGGGCCTGTCCATAGCCGACCTAAAAACCATGGTCAAGTACATGAAGGCGGGTCTAGAGCCGGACTTCAGGAGGGTGAGCGGAAGAGGCTACATGAGGCTGTACAGCGAAATAGTGCCGGAGATAGTTGAGAACAGGAGGGTCAGGGAGGAAGTTGAGAGGATGTACGACCTGAACAGGGATAGGGCGAGCACGATGTACATGAACGCGCCGACGAACGTAGGCGTACCGGTTCTAACGCAGATATTGATGGCGTTGAAGAGAAGCGGAATAATGATAACGGATCCGCAGCACATAGACGAATACGTGTACACGCTGGAGACGGCAAAGATGGTTGCCGTAGTACCTACAACGCTAACGGACCAGGTTCAGATATATATAAGGAACAACACGAGGCAACCGGTTATACTTGTGGGCAAAAACCCGCCGGCCATAGAGTCGTACACGTGGTTTATGCAGATCGAAGAGCTCGTGAGGATACTAGGCGACGACCCTAAGCCCGTATCTAAATCCGTTCTAAGCTTCTACAGGATAAGGTACACGGATCAAGACCTGAAGATAATTGAGAGGGTTGCCAGATCAAGGGGCGTTAAACTGGTCGACCTGCTTGAAGCGGTTGTGAGCTGCGGCAGGGTTGGGGAGGAAATAGTTGGAAGAATAATGATGTCGAGCTAGTTAAAAAAACTGTTTTGGGCTTAGGTAAACGCGTTGGAAGGCTATGTAGCCGCCCTCGTTGCTCCCTTGAGCTTCGGAATTACGTAACCAAACACCATACCAACTACTACCGATATCACTAGGAGCATTATTACGAGCCCGAACTGCGCTTGGTAGTAGTCTGGCGTGAGCTCTGGTGGTATGGATACGCCAGGTATGGCGCCGATCTGCGACAGTATTAGCGCTGTTACACCCATTGTTACGCCTATCACTACTACCGCTATCGCCAGCTCGATTATCATTGAACCGTGCTTCTCTACCTCGGACATTTACACACCACCCCTCACGCCGGCCCTTAGCTTAGGTATGACGAACCCAAACACTATGCCAACGACCAGCATGATTACGAGTATCGTTAGCATCAAGCCGATCATAGGTGTGTACGTTGGCAACTTAAACTGCTGTGGTATCGCAACGGTGGTGTTCCCCACCTTTATGTTCTCGAACTGGTTTGTTATCAGTATGCCGATGCCAACTGTAATACCTATGGTCGCTATTATTATCGCCGCTGTCAAAACCTCGTCTGTCCACTTGCTTACCTCAGACATAATGTACACCTAATACATCTAACGCTGTGGAGCGTTATAAACTTTACTATAGCTTTACGCTTTTTACGTAGTGCTCGTATATATTGATCAACTTACCTCCGCAGTAGTTGCGCCGCACGCCGGAAAGCTCCAGGCAACCGATTTTAACCGTTGAGCTAACTATATCCACGTCGATTAAGCCGAGCTCGATGACCCTGCATATAGCATCAACGCTTCCAAGAATAAACAAAACCTTGACGCCGTAGCTCATAGACTTAACGGTTCCGATGGCCAGAACCTCGTATGTATGCGGCTTGAACAAAACAACGTCGTTTACGGTTATACCAGCTTTGTATGGGTAGCACATAAGCACCCCGGCAACTGCCTTCCTGAAGAAAGAGTGTTTAGCGATACCTCTGTAAAAAATTCTTGAAACGGCTATGTCCTGGCAAAGCGATACCTCGACCGTCACGGCGCCAAAGCGGTTATACTTAACCTCCCTCCTATACCTATCGAAGCAAATCATGGGCACCACGGTGAACGCTAAACAGTATATACTTGTTAACACGTATTTAAGCTACGCAACGAAAAACGTAAAACGGTTGCAACATGTTTTGGGAAACAGCAACCATAACAACCATTGCTCTCACAACCATCTCTCTAACACCGATAATAGCGTACAAAAACAAGTTCCAACTATCAATACTAATAGCAACCCTACACCTAATAGAAACACTAATATGCACACACATACCGCAAAACCAACCAGCAACAGCAACAGCGCTAACACTAACAAGCGCATCACTACCTATGTTGCTACTGCTACACCTGGCAAAGCACAGAACAACCAAACCAAATCCAACGCTAACACCAACACTAACACTAGCACTAATAATATACATAATCTCCACATCGCTCGCCGCCAGCTACAACGCCATACCACCAGAAATCGGAGCAACATATATACTCACCACCACCCTACTCACATCCATAATAACAATCTATACATACACCAAAAAACTCACAAAAATAATACAAATTTAAAATTAGATATTATTGCACTTATTTTGGTCACCATAATAATGTTCATATAATTTATTATAATTTATAAATTCGCTGATAACCCAATGCATAGTCTTCTTTCTTTTTTTTTTTAAAAAAAAAAATCTTTTCTTTTATGACCGAAAAATTTATAAACTCTGAAAACAAAAAATTTTTCAGAAAAAAAGGTGAGAAAAAATGAGTGAAAAAGAAATGATGAGGTTAGATGAACTTGAAGGTGAGCTTGAGAGATTGCTAAAAGAAAAAGCCAAGGAAATAAGCTTTGTTGACGTGTATCACTCCGCTTCTGGATCATGGGACTACAAGATATTGTGGAGAATATTTGATCTATTGGTTCAAGCATTGTATCCGAATTCATTAATCGAAAGAATTGAGTTTCCGACCGACATACCCCCCGATCAATACCACATTGAATTGAAAAATCTTGTAGAAAGGCTAAAAAAATGCAATAAAGTTTTAATCATTAGAGAATATGACACGCTCTACTACT
>JAWAXJ010000150.1:0-3648 GCA_038896955.1 Desulfurococcaceae archaeon | reverse complement strand
AGGTAAGATCCTAATTGCCCGTCAGCCTAAACTATGTGGTTAAAAGACTAATTGCATCATTTTTAGTGATAGTTGGAGTAGCAATTATCTCCTACATTATTCTTATTGCTACACCTGGAGACCCGGCTGTTAAATGGGCTGGTAACCCCAGAGGACCTGGAGCCACTGAAGCTATTGAGCTAGCAAGAAGGGAGCTGGGACTTGATAAACCATTGCACGTGCAAGTTTTAAATTTTGCATGGAATGTTTTAACGGGTAATCTCGGCTTAAGTATAGCAACTAAACAGCCAGTTACACAAGTCATATACACGGGTTTTACTTCAACCCTTGAGCTCCTCGTTTTTACATACGCACTCGCTATACCACTTGGAGTATTCCTCGGCTTCTACGCTGCTTTGAAAAGAGGAAGCATTGTAGACCAGGTTGTCATGTCTATGGGAGTAATATTAGCGAGTACACCGTCCTTTTGGTTTGCAACCGTTTTGCTCGCATTGTTCTCAATAACAGGGTTAAAACCCTACGGCAGGATATCCAAGTATCTTCAAGTAGCAACAGGATTTCAGCCTATCACTGGGTTTTATCTGCTTGACTCCATGATACAGGGTAACTGGATTGTTTTCATGGACGTTCTCACTAGAATGATACCGGCCTGCATAGCTGTATCCGTATATCCGATCGGAACACTCAGTAGAGTTGTGAGAACACTTGTAGCCGAGTCTCTTCTGGAAGACTACGTGAAAGCTGCTGTTGCATGGGGGATCGACAAGTCAACTATTCTAAGAGCGTACATCTTGAGATCCATTATACCGCCAGTGGTGCAGATCGCTGGACTCTCCTTCGCTTACAGTCTAGTCGATGCAATGGTAGTTGAAGCAGTGCTCGGTAGAGAAGGGCTTGGTCAATTACTTCTTACCAGTATACGCGAAACTGATTTCAGAGTCGCTGTCGGTCTGATCACCTACGTTGCAATGTTCTTCATTGTGGTGAACACTCTTGTTGATGTTCTGCAATCATACATAGACCCAAGGGTAAGACTGTAGGGTGATCAAGTGAGTTTTACGCTACGGATTTTCACTAGAGCTCGAAGAAGGAAGACGTTTAAGGTCGGTGTAGCTATTGTAGGGGTCCTTACGGTAATTGCTGTTCTAGCACCTTACATAGCTCCATACCCGCTTGAAGGCTACGGGTATGTGGATGAACGTACGCTGTTAAGAGGGTGTCAACCTCCATCGTTTGCTCATCCACTGGGAACAGATCACATGGGTAGAGATGTTCTCTCAAGGGTTCTATTAGCGACAAGAACAGCGTTGCTGCAAGTTTCGCTGGTTATTTGCTTGAGTTTATTAATCGGAATAACCATCGGTGTTCTCGCTGCTTACTTTAAGGGTATTGTAGACGCTGTTTTAAACTACTTCATAGAGCTCTTCATGGCTATACCAACCATCATCGTAGCACTACTGCTAAGGATGAGTACAGGACTTGGGTTACACGTGGTTATAGTATCACTCGTACTAGTATGGTGGGCTTGGTATGCGAGAATAGCGTATGTTTACGCTAAAAGTATAGTGGAAATGGAGTACGTGGTACTCGCCAAGCTCACCGGCTTAAGCTCATTTAGAATACTAGGTAGGCACGTTATTAGAAACCTGCTACAGCCAATGCTTGTTCAGGCTATATCGGACATGGGTAGTGTTCTACTGGAGGCGTCTGCTATCAACTTTCTAGGGCTCGGTCTCCCGCCCGGCTCTCCCGACTGGGGAGTTATGCTGTACGAGGCTGTAAGCAACTACGCGGTTGAACTGTTCAGAGTTGCTCCATGGCTTGGAGTAACGCCAGGTGCTCTGATCCTTACAACCACGCTCGGTTTCAGTCTCATAGCAGACTCGCTACGAGAAGAATTAGACCCTAGATTGAGAAGAAGGTGGAAACTTTGGTTTTAGCTGTTAAAGCCGAGAAATTAAGCATAGGGTATCTCCGAGAAGATGATGTACCTCTATGGGTAGTTAGAAACGTAGATCTTGAAATCATGGAGAGAGAGACCTTTTGCCTCATCGGAGAAAGCGGGTGTGGAAAAACAACACTAGCAAATGCTATAGCAGGAGTAATCCCACCTCATAGTTTAACAGCTGGTAAACTTTACATCTTCGATAAACTAGTAATAGATGGAGATAACCGATTGTTTAACGGTGTTAGAGGTAGGCTTGTTAGCTACATTCCACAGAACCCAGGTACAAGTTTAAATCCGTACCTTACAATCAAAGACCACTTTTACTACATGCTTAGAAACCTCCATAGGATAAATGAGAAAGAGTCGGTGAGAGTAGCTCATAGGTATTTACAAATCGTTGGTTTAAGTAAAGATGTGCTAGATAGATATCCGCACGAGCTTAGTGGTGGAATGCAACAAAGAGTTACAATAGCCTTAGCTCTGGCATCCGGTGCTCGTATATTAGTGGCAGATGAGCCCACATCCTCCGTTGACGCTCACCTCAAGTACCAGATCTTAAGCTTACTTGATAAGCTGGTTAGAGAACATAATCTCACACTCATCATGGTTACTCATGAAATACCTGTAGCTCAAAGAGTGTGCAATAGAATAGCGGTAATGTACGCAGGGAAAATAGTTGAAATAGGTGAAGTAAGCGATATTACGAGAACGCCTATGCATCCATACACTATAATGCTTCTAGAGACGACTCCGGTGTTAGGACACATGAAACCTCTTAAACCATTTCCCGGCGAACCTCTCGACTTCTCTCAACCATCAAACGAATGCCCTCTTTACGCTAGATGCCCTCTAAGAGACGAAAACAAATGTAGAACTGAGCCTCCTCTCATGGAGGTAAACAAAAGCGGTCACTATGTACGATGTTGGCTGGTGCAAAATGGTAAGCGGTGAACCTGAAACACCACCTATACTCGAGTTCAGAAACGTGGTTGCAGGCTACATGGTGGTAGGAAATGGACTTAGATCGCTGTTCAAGAAACCGCTCATAGTTCTCCACGATGTTAGCTTTAAACTGCATAGTGGTGAGCGGGTAGCCGTAGTTGGGGAAAGTGGATCAGGGAAAACTACGCTCATAAAGGTCGCACTTGGCTTACTTAAACCCTTTAAAGGAGAAGTGCTTGTTTTCGGAGTTCCTATCTACAGGTTACCGTGGAGAAAACGCGTTGAATTAACTAGGAGGATCGGTTACGTACCGCAAGACCCTTACAGAGCACTGAATCCCACTCTGAGTATAGAGCAGATACTAGCTGAACCACTAGAAGCTCTTAAGTTAGATGGCAAGGAGATTAAAAGAAGGATCGAGGTGTCTCTTGAACTAGTAAGACTTCCAAAGAACGTTCTCAGCAAAGTCCCAGACGAGCTAAGCGGTGGTATGAAACAACGTGTTCTCATAGCACGTGCACTTGTCCACAAACCACACTTACTTATACTCGATGAACCTACATCCGCGCTGGATGTATCAATACAAGCTCAGATCATAAACCTCCTGAACGAAATCCACGCGACGCTTGGAATAGCCATGATCACCGTTACTCATGATCTATCCGTAGCACAGTACTTAGCTGACAGAGTAATAGTTATCAAGAACGGTAGAATAGAGGATGATGGCCCCTTCTGGAGCATATTAGAATCCCCCAGAT
>JAWAXJ010000149.1:0-3670 GCA_038896955.1 Desulfurococcaceae archaeon | reverse complement strand
GGCTTGGAGTTGGGCCTTCGCCCGTTGAAGCTCATCTATCTCCTCCGTTAGCTTGAGCTTTTGATCTTCAAGCGCTTTGATCGACTGTTGAAGTTGGCTTTTCGCCTTCTCAAGCTTTGGTAGCTCGTTTTGTCGCCAGTAAACCCATGAATTGTATATGGACTGAATCCTTACGACCTCCCTGTAAAGCACCTCATAATAGTCCTTAAGCTCTTTATTGAGGAGCTGTAGCCTTGAAGCTTCGGCCCTCAGCTTCTCGTTCTCCTCTTTTAGCGAGGCCACGTTGACCACGATGGCGACGCCTTCATCCCACGAAATGCCCTGCCTCTCGAAGGCGGCCCTAATGGCCTCAGAATCCCTCCTCAGCCTCTCAATCTCGCCCTCTAGTTCTGCTCTCCTCTTCCTATACTCCTCCGTTAAAGCCCTATGTTGCTGTTCGTACCTTTCTTTAAGCGTGTTAAACTCCATCTGCAGCTTGGAAACCTTCTGTTCAAGATCCGCCAGCTCCCTTCTTCGCTCCTCAATCCTCCTCTCAAGCCTCTTCAAATACCACTTATGCAAGGTGCTTTTAGGAATGCCGAGCTTGGACTCTAGAGCTGTAACTAACGGGATAGTGATCCCACTTAACCATTCAATATTTACGCTGCTTGAACGGTCCATGTCGGTCTTAGGAAGGCTCCTAAAAGCTAGCAGCTCAATAATTCTCTACGATGTTAAGACCGATCTACCTTATGAAGGTGTGCAGTCTGTAGTGGAGTTGAAGAAGAACAGTGAAAGGTATCTAGGTAAAGTCGTTAAGTTAACTGCAAATTGCTATGGTGGTTACATTAGCGTTCAGGAGGTTATAGAGCATAATACTCCATGTGGTGAGGACCTGGTTTATGTCCCAGATGTTGGATGCGTGAACCTCGTAACTGATGTGAGGTTCGAGGGCTTTGTTGCCTGGAATGATGTGAGTGTGACCCCGAAGCGTGATGAACTCCTATTCGTGGTCGGCATCTCAAGCTTCCATCAGGATGAGCAATTCGTTAAGGCTTCTGGAATCTTCGAACTGTTAGGCAAGGTGCTCTCAACTAAGGAAGTGAGCGATTCTCTGCCCGATGACGTCGCCCTCATAGTTTATAGTGCTAGAAAAGTGGGTGAGATAGACTTTGAGAAGTTAGTTATCCAGGTTAAGGACGAGGTTAAAGGGCAGGTAGGAGAGCTCCTTTGACGAGGCTTCACGGGTGAGCGAGCTCGAGAAGCCTTAAGCTTCCGTGCCCAAATTTGGGTATGGGGCTTAGAACCCTTGCTACAAATTTACCATCAAGTAGCATGTAAACAACAGCTAAACATAATTGTCAAATATTTATGTATCCAAATAAATTTAAAAACAAAAACACCCACAAACTCATAGAGTCTCATGTCATAATGTCATAAGGATTTCACCAAGCACCCATATGGCTGAACCCATCCCAAATACCGTTGGATTTTCGATGTAAACATGAATTGTATGGTAGCCGAAGCCCATGGAGTATTCACGATTGATGCTATAACCTCGTGTCTCATCTATTAACAGACCATCAACTACGATTCTTACACGCATATCATCATTCCTTGAAACAAGCTTTACATGCAATCTGGTGCCATAGCCACGAATTTCGTGAACAACAGATTCCCCATCTCGAAGATAATGAGAAATCGGTATAGTTCTCACAAAAGGTAACAGGGCAAGCGTTAAGAGAATGACTGCCACCGCTATAGCGAAGACGATTCCAATAACTAGACCCTTCTTAGATTTTAGCTTCTCCACTAATTTTACCTCCCTCCTCCACTCCTCTTTATTTATGCTACCTCTTAAGATGTTTGTTTCTGCAAGCCGAAGGGTTGCAACGTAACTGTCACTCTCTTTGCAACCTTATACCATCATCGTTTCGGTTTCGCGGAAGGTTGGAATTACAGCGAGATACAGACGTCAGACTTTAAGGCAGAGCTTTCCAAGATAACTGATGTCGAAACGTGGAATTCTAGTAGGAGGAGCTAAGGAGAGCCTTTCCCATGGATTGCAATCGAGTTTATAAGTCCATTTATAAACAAAAGGTACGAAAGGTCTGTCGTGATTACCACCTTACATGAACTTTCAGATGAACAAACGGAGAGGATAGTAAGGCTCATAGAGAGTTACTTGTATTGAAAGCCTTTACAACCTGAAAGCTTTGTACTTTAAGTCGGGGATGATGTGGTAAGGTTCTAGTGGTTTTAACCTCTTACAAGCACCTCTTAACTACGAACCTCGGTGGTACTGGTATCTCGTACAGCCTCTTCATCTTTTGATAGTGGGTTGAGTATTGGAAAGCTTTGAAGCAGTTTTTCGAGGGGGCTCTCACCGCTTTCATGGGCTTGAGCTTGGTCTCTTCTCGTCCGTAGCTGTCTGGGGGTGCATCTCACCGCGCACTCGAGGAGGTCCTTCCCAGCCCTGACCCTCTCCCTTTCCCTTTTTAGAGACTCGACCTCGTGTAGTATCCTCCTTCGCTCCTCTTCAGCACCCCGCAACAATTCTTTGAGCGAGACCTTCAACCTCCCCCTAAGCTCATCATTTTCCTTCACAAGCCTCGCCCATCTTCCAAAGCCTTTAAGGACGCTTGAAGGTTGACTCTCTCTTCTTGAAGCACGGCTATCTCCTCCGTAAGCTTGAGCTTTTGGACTTCAACCTCTTTTCCTCTTAAAACATTTATTAGGGGCTCCAAGAGCGACACTAATGTTCTTTGAATGCACTACCTCTTTAGCCGATGAAGAGGGTTGTAGATTCCATGAAAGCCTAAATGCTATTCCTAGCCAAAGATCTAAAATCCGCTGTGCTGTCTAAGCTCCTTCCTCCCCAAGGTGTCTGACAAGCCTTGCAGCTCTTTGGTGTCATTCTAGATCTCTAAAGCTGGTCTTCCCCTCATCCAACAGCTTGAAGGCTTCTTCAAGCTCCTCTCGACTCAACATTTCCTAATCCACGACACCAATGAATAGAGAGCAGAGGGACCGTATAAAGTGGACGTGTGGACAGCGTGGACAGTGTGGACACGCTACTAGCAGATGCTAGTGAAGTATAGATGCTAGCTGAACGCAAGCTGAGCAAGCAGGAAGCTAGCTAGGGGGGCGGTAGCTAGGTGATCCTAGGCACGGGAGTAGGGGGGTGGGCGCAGCTCCACTAGCACGTGAGCTGTGCCCCAGGCTAGCTCCAGCGCTCCCGGAAGCGCCAGCCTAGGGTTAAGTGTGGAAACGCACTGCACAACATGGAACTACATGGAAGTACATGGAAGCGCCGTGGAAGCAAATCGAAGTCTAGGAGAACACCTCTTTCAATACCGTAAGGAATACTACAAACAATACTACGAGAATACTATAGGAGGTGGTGATATGGGAAGGGAGAAGGCCGAGAGGGTGAAGGTGGTTTACAAGCACTACTACCCTCCTTCCTACTACAGGTACCAGAAGGAGCATCCAGCGATATCGATACGCTTGACGAAGGAGCTCAAGGAGATGCTCGACAAGGTCAAGGGCGACATGAGCTACTCCGATGTCGTAAAGAAGCTGTTGACGAAGGACCTCAAGGAGATCTACGAGAGGGCTTTTGATGAGGGCTACAAGAGGGCTTTCAACGAGTACGCGATATGGTACTACTGCGTGGTCTGCGGTGAGC
>JAWAXJ010000148.1:0-3671 GCA_038896955.1 Desulfurococcaceae archaeon | reverse complement strand
TTCAGTTGATATAATAAAGAGCCTAACTAGACTCAATATCTCCACAGCCTACGAACTATCTTCAACGTTAATGCGCGAGCTAATTGCCGAGAATAGACACTCAGAAGCCATAGAGCTATGCGCCGAGCTGCAACAATACTTTCCTATGAAGACTCGAGAGCAGTATGACTTTATCATACTCCCTTCCCTTAAGAAGCTCAATAGAAGCCAGATAATTCAACTACTTCCAAGTCTATCATTATTAAACACAAGTAGTGTGGTAGACTTAATTAAAAACCTGTTGAGGAGCATAGAGAAAGTCTCTAATCCACTGATACGAGCCCTTGAGGTAGCGAAGATAGCATCAGCAATACATAAAGGTCAGCCAACCTGGAGTAAGCAGCTTCTCTTGTATGCTGAGGAACTTGTGGAGGGATATGACTGGGAGAAAAAAGCAGATGTTATCGAGATTATCATTGAAACTCTTATAAAAATCGATGAACGAGTTGGTTTAAAGAAGTTCCAGAAATTGATAAGTTCAATAGCTGAAACTAACCCCAAAGTAGCAACTCGTATTATCGAAAGACTAATGCCACACTTGAAGTATCATGAAACAAGAACGATAACAAAGCAACTCCTTCAATATGCTACAGAAAACAAGAAAAATGATGTTAAGGACTGACCTCCTCCCCGTCCTAAAGTGCGGGGCTTTCGGTTGTAATCCCAAGCTTCAGGGGAATTCTAGGACTAGAATCTTTGTCTCCTCTGGTAATTTATCGGGTATATCCCAAGTATTGCTTCCTGCTCTTATGATCTCGCCCTTCCATAATTTTATGAATTCATCAATCGTACTTAGCTTGCCGAAAACTCCCGGATTTAATTTTCTGTGTTTATAGTGCATTGGGACAGCAATCCTTGGATTAAGTTGTGCAATTACATTCAGTGCTTCCTTGGGATTAATTGTGTACACACCACCCACTGGTATAAATAGGAAGTCTGGGCGACCAAAACTTAAGATCTCTTTAGCCTGCCCCTCTGTGAGAACGTGACCCAAATCCCCAAGGTGTACAAATACTTTGCCGCCATATTTTACGACATAAATTACATTCTTTCCTCTTAAACTACCACCTCTTGGATCGTGGGCCACTTCTACGCCTTTAATTACTGCGGATCCAATAGTTCTTTCACCCTTTGCACCTATAAGACAGCTCTTTGCCACACTACAATTGTTATGGTCAAAGTGATCATGAGAGCATAAAGCTAGGTCGGCATGAACTTTGAGCTCAATTTCACCTGTGCCACTTCCATATGGGTCAAAAATTATAGACTTGGGCTCCTCTGTTCCCTGAATTTCGAAGCAAGCATGTCCATGATATAGCAGCTTCATAGAAAATCACCAATATGCTAGCAAGAAGAATAAAAATAGACTTTAAATACAGAAGCTCTGATTACCAAAAGTGTCAAAGTCACAAAGAAAAAAGACTGAGCTATAGAGTTGCCCTTTCAAATACAATAAGAGCCATACTCACAAACAAAATCATCAACATTATAAGCGCTATTAGGTCCACTAGGACACCCATTACTGACATACCAAGCGCAAGACCCCTAACAAGATCTACACCATAAGTTAGTGGACTGTGTCTTCCGTAAAAGTTTTTAAGCTGTTTTAGCTACTATAGATACTTGGAATCAAGAGAGGTACTAGGTGGTGTCCGAGAAGCTCTATAGAACTAGTGAGGTTGCCGAGTTACTGAGCATTAGTGTTTCTACTGTTAAAAAGTGGATAAAGCAGGGTAGACTGCACGCTCTCAGAGTCGGGAAGCTGTGGATGATCCCGGAGAGCGAAGTCAGGAGAACACCATAGAAGGGGTTGTTGGGAACGGTCACCAAAACTATTCAGAAGACGCTGAAGATTAAGCTTGTACCAGTCTCCAAGAGAGATAAGGTTCTTGTACATTGCCTGCTAAGCGATTACACAAACCTTCTCACGGATGCTTTGAACATAGTAGTTAAAAACGATGTGAGGAGCAGGAAGAAGGCTCACGAGTTCTGCTATAGGTATCTCAGAGAAAGGTATCCGCATCTCCACAACAAATACGTTGAAGAAGCATACAAGAGGGCTCTCTCAGTATACAGAAGCTACAGGAGGCTTCTCAGAAAGTGGATGAAGCACAAGCGAGGGAACCCGCCTTCACCACCAAGCGTTGATGTGAACAGAGTGGTTGATCTACACATCGATACGTTCAGAATCGAGGAAGAAAACATCTTCAAAATCCTCAGGTTGTCCATTGGTGGTGGCGAGTATGCTAAGTTTATCATGCTGGTTTACGACCATGCGTTGAGAGAGCTCAGTAATGCTAAAGTCTCTAACTCGAAGATCATCGTAGATAGAGATGCCCTATACCTTCTCCTAACCATTAGAAAGAATGTTGAGGTGTTTGAGCACAGGAATAAGCTGGTGATTGATATCAACGAGGATAGCGTAGCATGCCTCCTCGTAGACTATGAGAAAAGTAGAGCTGTGCTCTTCACGATAAGCTACAAGATAAGCAGGTTACGAATGAACTACAGGAGGATTCGAAGATCTATTCAGAGAAAAGTGGACAACATCTACGAGAGGAACAAGTTGCTGGAGAAGTACGGTGCTAGAGAGAGGAACAGAGTTGAGGATATAGTGAAGAAGGTTACAACTGTTATAGCTGAAATCGCTAGAATGCACAAAGCGGATATTGTTAGAGAGAACCTGGAGAACATGAAGATGAACAGTAGGAAAAGTAGTAGAAAGCTAAACTACAGGCTTCAAACACTTCCATATAGAAAGATGATATTCAACCTAGAGTACAAAGCGTACGAGAGAGGCTTTAACGTCGTTGAAGTTGATGCTAAGAAAACCTCTATAACGTGCCCATCCTGCTGGTACGTGGACAAGGAGAACAGAAGCGACGACAGATTCAAGTGCAAGAAATGCGGATTCGAGTTTAACTCACACTATGTAGCTTGCCTAAACCTCTTCTCCCGCCTCAATGACGGCGTGGTAGCCATCAGAGGCGGGAGAATATATGCATACCTCGAGGCGGGCTCAGTGGTGCCCGTCGATGTAGCTCCCGATGACCCTGCGATAGGTGAGCAGGTGACGAGGGAGAAGCCCGTGTTGACAATACCCAAGATAATCAAAAACACCTGAACAAACCCAAATAAGCAACACGGGCAACCACTTTAACTCATCGGGTGTGCCAATAGCAATTATTTTGCCGAAGTCAATAATCGCTATTCTATCGCACAGAGCATCGGCCTCCTCCAAATAGTGAGTCGTGAGAAGAATCGTTACATCCTTTTCCTTTTTTATCCTGCGTATAAACTCCCACGTATAAGCCCTGGTGTGGGGATCAAGACCGAGTGTTGGCTCATCTAGGAAGAGTATTTCTGGCTCATTAAGCAAACTCCTAGCTATCTCTAGTCTTCTAATCATTCCACCGCTGTATTTCCTCACAGGAACATCTTTCCACTTCTCAAGTCCCATGAATTTCAATGCATCAAAAATCCTCTCCTTAAGAACACCACCTGCCAGTCCATATAGCTTTCCATAAACCCAGAGATTCTCGTACCCAGTCAAATTTCTATCCACTGTGACATCTTGAAAAACGATGCCAATTTTCTCTCTGACAGCCTTTGACTCCCTTATTACATCATAT
>JAWAXJ010000147.1:0-3699 GCA_038896955.1 Desulfurococcaceae archaeon | reverse complement strand
ACAGGAGAATTCACCCGCTCAAGCCGAGCTATACCGTGGTTGCTTACGGTGGTGGAGGAACGCACGGCTACCACTACGACAGAGACAGGGCAACCCTAAGCCTAAGGGAGAAGGCACGTCTTCAGACATTTCCCGACTCCTTCCTATTTTCAGGGAGCAGAATGGAGATCAGAGCACAGATAGGTGAAGCTGTACCAGTGCTCGCGGCAAAGCGGATTGCGGAAGCCGTGCAACAGCTCCTCAAGCTCGCGAAGTAGAGGACTAGCAAGCGATTGTGCTTCAGCTCACCGCTCTCTGGAACAGCAACCTTTCACTAAAGCCTGTTGATAAGCTTCTCCCAGTCCTCTCTTCTTTGCTTAAGTGCCCCAGAGCTGACTAGGAAGTGTAAGGTCTCTGATATCTCGCCGAGACCTTCAAACTCTATGTTCAGCTTATCGGCGTCCAGGCGTACCCTGGGGTGCGTTTTCATGAAGTTGTCCACAACTCTCTTCTTGCACTCTGGATCCTTAGGGTTCCACCAGCCTGCGAACCTATTTAGAATAAGCCTGTAGCCACCACTTCGTTTTTTCTTGAGATCTCCATCAACTGTCAGAACAGTTCTCCTGTCCTGCAACTTATCAGCCACCTCATTTTTATCGAAGAAGCCGACTACGAAAGCGGGAATGTTCTTGAATTCTGGAATGGAATCCTGGAACTCTTCTCTGCTGACCTCTAGTCCTTGGTTCTGTGCCAGAGTAAGTATCTTGTCCATTATTACGCTTATGTCCTTTAGGAACGCAAGGAAGTGTCCTCTCGAAACTCCCACCCGGACGAGTACGAAAACATCACTGTGCTCAAGCTGAGCATAGGGAACGTCAAGCCACATTCCCTGGAGCTTGGTGGTTTTTATGCTCACTCTAAGCTTGGGCTTTCTCCACTCCTCACGTGGCTTCTTAATTCTTGTTAGGTCGGACGGCAGAAACTCTTCGAGGGGTCCTCTCCTGAAGTCGAGCTTGACTTCGATTCCAAACCTCTCCCTCAGCCACTTCCTAAAGGCTATCTCGCCCAGAAATCCTCTTATTGCATCTGTCCAAATCTGAGCCAAGTCTCTCTGCCTCGATGTTCCGTAATCAGTGGCGGCGATCTTCGGTGCTAAGCGTAGCGCGTGAACTGTTGCCTCTAGGTATTCATTTCTAGTTAGCAGAACAGAGCTAAACACGAGGTTTTCGGCCCACTCCTTTTCGGATTTAAAGTTCTCAGCATCACGACTTCTTACAATGCCTTCACATAGGCGCTCTAGAAAGCTCTTGCTAGTCTTTTTGGTGTGGCTCTCTACCTCCAGAAGCTCCTGGGGAAGACGTTGCTCACTTACAAGGTTCCTAACGAGCTCCGTGCACATATTCAGGTTCAGGGTTACTGTGACCAAGCCTGCACCCCAGTGCGAACTCTGTGCATTCAGGTTAATTTACTGCAACAACAGTATAAATAAATCGTTTTCATAAAATGATGTTGAAATAAATTGGTCACCTCCATACACTATTTTGGAAGCAGAGCAGGGCTTTCAACATGGCGGACTTTGCAATAAAAGCAGAGATCTTCAGGCGGAGAATCATAGAGTGGTACAGGTTCTTCGGCGATAGAGATCTTCCATGGAGAGTTACGGGTGATCCCTGGGCTGTACTTGTAGCGGCATTTATGCTCAGGAAAACCACAACGAAGCAGGTTCTGAAAGTTTATGAAGAATTCATTAAGAAGTACCCCACGCCTCAATCCCTCATGGAGGCGGACGTTAGAGAGCTCGAGGAACTCATTAGACCCTTAGGAATAGAGCGTAAAAGAGCGAGGCATCTCGTTGAGCTGGCAAAGCACATAGTTAAGAGGTTCGGAGGAGCTATTCCTTGCTTCCGAGAAAAGCTATTGGAATTGCCCGGCGTTGGTGACTACATAGCATCAGAGGTCCTCCTTGCAACTTGCCATCAGCCCGAACCTTTGTTGGACAGGAACATGATAAGAGTGCTCGAAAGAGTCTTCGGGGTTAAGTCGTCGAAACCCAGACCGCACACAGATCCAGTTCTCTGGAGCTTTGCTAAACTGCTAGTACCTAAAGACCCGCTGGAAGCCCGTGACTTCAACTATGGGGTCCTGGATTTCGCCAGGAAGGTTTGTAGAGCAAGAGATCCCTTCTGCGAAAAATGTCCGCTGACTAGCATATGTGACTACTTCAGTTCAGCGACGCTATTGTGAGTTTAGCTTACGGAAAACCAGTTATAATAGTATGGAGCCCTAGAGTCAATTTGTCTCAGAGTTGCTGAGCACCGTGAACCCCCTGTACACAGCAAAATGCAGACAAGTGACCGGTAACTAGCCTCCCAGAAAGCCCAGCAAATCCATAAGAGACAAATACGGCACACGAGGAGCAAGCCACTTTCAGTTTTTCTGATTGCTTCTTTAAGTCTATGTTTTCTCGGTAGGTGGGTGTATTGACTAGATGCAAGAGTGCAATGTTGAGCTCAGCTTAAGGGCTCTGGTAGATAGAGATGGAAATGTAGAGAAGAAAAGAGCCTTCCTGCTACTGCCGAGAGTACTTGCCTGAGAGACCTCAGACCACGGTAGAATTGTTTACAAAGCTCTCACTAAACCTGGGTAAGCCTGATAAGAAGAAGTGGCTCTGTAACGTTCTGAGCTCTCGAGAAGAAGGGAGTTGTAAAGGTTGGAGACTTCTCTTCGATAGAAAGTTCGTGTGGAGTATCAATCTCGACGAGAAGTTATATTTATCTGCTCTAGCTGATAGTCTCCTTAGAATTGGTTTCATTAAACTGTTTCTTCTGATACCTCTAACAACCCTTTCGCATAAAAGTAGATCTGCTTAACATGATTTGCTCTGAAACCATACTTCCTCAGCTCTGAGTAGAACGTTCTGTGTAGAGTAGCTATTAATGGTGCTTCATCAAGATTCCACAGCATGTTGATAGCAAGCTGAACAGCATCACGGTAGAGCTTCAGGAATCCAACCAAGGCAATATAATCATAGCTACCCTTGGGGAGAGCCCTCATCTTGAGGGTTTCGACGAACTCTCCATCCCTCACCAAGGTAGCTCACAATATTTGAATCGGTAGAGATAAAGTTATAAGATTTTCTATCCAGTATCAGTGCAGATGGATTTATATAACTAGAATTGATATCGCTAGATGTAACGTTATAAAGTATAGGATAGGAGATTACATTTTATATTCACTAGAAAAGGACAAAGAAAAAATTAAGTAGCTCCACGGAAAAGAAGTCTCACATTAATAGTAGTAGAGGAGTAAAAACGCTACTTGATACAAACCAATACGAAATCCGAAATAGCTATTAGGTTGCTAGGGTATCGTGGCGGGTTTCAGGTTGTGTGATTATTAGGTATATTTCTTGTTTTGGTGGTCTTTTTCTTTTGAGTGTTTCTTCCAGTATCCTTAGGAATTCCTCGATTTTTACTTTTCTTTCGATCTCTTCTTCTCTTCTGTGTAGGTACTTTATTGTGATTCTCCCCTCCTCCGGTGTGTCTACGTCTATTAGGATGCATGAATACTCCACCCTTGCGGGGACTAGGGTTATTCCGTACTTCTCCAGCGTTGGTCTAAGGATCTCTGATGCACGTGGTGTTAGGTAGACTTTCTCTCCCCTCATAACCATCTCTACTATCTGCTTGCATATCTGTTGGCAGAACTCCTCGTCGTTTC
>JAWAXJ010000146.1:0-3706 GCA_038896955.1 Desulfurococcaceae archaeon | reverse complement strand
GGACATAAGAGCTGTTGTTGAAGCAGCTAAGAAGCACGGTGTAGGAGTTGTCAAGGTGATTATTGAAACCGGTTTGCTGAGTGACATGGAGAAGGTCAAAGCTACCGAGATCGTAGCTGACAGCGGTGCTGACTTCGTGAAAACATGTACCGGTTTCCTAGGGGGTGTTGCCACGGTGCACGACGTAGCTCTGCTCTATAGTGCAGGGAGAGGCAGAGTCAAGGTTAAAGCCTCCGGTGGAATAAGGCATGCTCTCGATGCTCTTGCGATGATCTCTGCTGGTGCAAGTAGAATTGGAACCAGTAGTGGTGATAAAATAGTAGAAGAGTTTGTAAGATTGAAGGAGCGGGGGATTCACTATGGTTGAGGGATTATACATAGTAGAACCAGCTGGTCGGTACATGAGGTTGCTCTTCAAGGTTCAGAAGGTCTACGCGCTTGAGCAGTCCCCATACCAGGAGGTTGTTCTCGCGGAGATAGAGGGCTTCGGTAGATCACTACTTCTCGACAAGTTCGTGCAGAGCACGGAGAAAGACGAGTACATATACCACGAGCTACTGGTGCATCCAGCCATGGCTATGCATCCGCATCCCGAGAGAGTTCTAGTACTTGGAGGAGGCGAAGGGGCTACTCTTCGCGAAGTTCTAAAACACAACACGGTAAAGGAGGCTGTTATGGTTGACATAGACCCTGTCGTAGTTGAGTTCTCAAAGAAGTACCTAGAGCACATGCACAAGGGTAGCTTCTCGGACCCAAGGGCTCGTGTTGTGATAATGGATGGTAAAGACTACATTAAGCAGGCTCCAAGCGGCTTCTTCGACGTGGTTATCATGGATTTGACTGATCCGTACGCCAGTGAGATAGCGAAACCGCTCTACAGTCCTGAGGCCTTTAAAGAGGTGAAGCGGATACTTAAACCCGATGGTGTTGTTGCTACACAGGCTGGTAGTAGCTACTTCTATCCATCGGAGTACAAGTACGTTCTCGAAAGCGTAAAATCGTGCTTTAAGAACGTTTCAGAGTACTGGTTCTGGGTTCCAAGCTTCGGATTAAACGTGAACTTCATAGTAGCATCAGACGTCTACAAGCTCGAGAATGAGGTCTCCGAGCTCGACAAAAGGCTTAAAGCCAGAGGAGTATCAACACGACTTGTAAACGCGCGGTTCATCGAAGGACTACTGAAAATAGGAGTACTTTACCCGGAGTAATACGGGCTTTCTTCAATTAACCGTGTTTTTAACCATAGTTCACATAGGTCATGTCAGCATAGTAGCTGGGATGAACCGATGTGCGGACTCTACATCCATAATCCAAGGTACGGGCCTGAGTGGGGTAGTGGAGGAATATTTGGATTAACTTACTACAGAGGTGTACTATACTACACGCTCGCAATGGAAGCTAGATCCTTCTTCATACACGACGATGGCTACGTTCACGAGTACAACTACCAGCACCTAGGTCCAGGTCCAGCGTCTGGTGGTGATACCTATGGTGCCGTAGACGCTGTAGACAACGAGGTATTCTTCGGGGGTTGGGTTCACAATCCAGCTGTTCACAAAGGAAGAGTTGGGAAAGGAGGTGAAATAGACTTTAGGAACAAGTACAGCCATGTGCACGTTTACAACGTAGAGGAGCGATCAGTTAAGCTACTGTGGAGTGATAGCATACACCACGAGTACGAATGGGCTGGCGAAGTATCGCAGATAGTTTACGACCCCGTGAACGACAGGCTTCTCTTAGCTAGAGCTGATGGTCACAGAAACCTCGGTATATACGAGCTTCCACGGAAAGGTGGAAAAGCCGAACGCTTAAGCGAAGTCCCCGGTTTGAAGGGCTCGCTGTTCCTTGACTACGCGTGCTTCGATATGCAACCGTACTGGTTTAAGGGTATTGACGGTGTACAATGCATAGACCTGGTTGAGAGAAGCAGAGTTATCAAGTACACTGTTGAGTCGTGGAGTAAGATCTCGGTGGACGAGTACGGAGTAGAGTACAGGTGGAGTGGTTACGCAGTATCATCCTACTCTAGGTACTACCACTTCTTCAGAGGAGGCTTCATCGTTGGAAACCCCGTGGAACCCGAGTACGAGGAACTTGCTTTTGTAAGGCTATTCGACTTCGGGCCAGTTCAGTACTCACCGCAGAGGTCCGGTGTTCTACCCGTAGGCGGTGGAATACTAGCCGCCTTCAGCTCTATGGTTCACGGTGTTGTTCACCCGAGGAACCCCTTCGAGGAGCAGGCTTCAAAGTACGCTAAAACAGTTGCTGGTCCCAGCGTTCTCGTTTACATTACCCCACCGCTAGCAAGAATAGTTTACGTAGCGGGTGCAAGGATAACGAGCTTAGCCTACAGGAACGGAGAAATTCTCCTAGGATACAACACGGATCCAAACCTTGGAGGAGCAGATGCAACACCCGTGGATACAGGTAGAAGGTACATAGGTGTTGTTAGGGAATCCGAACTGCTTTCGTCCAGAAGCCCCGAAGCCCTGTTCAGGGTCTATGGGTGGGCTGTTGGAAGCTCGGCGTTCGGTGGTATACCACTATCTGGCTACAGAGAACCACTACTGGTTTTGAAAGCTAGCAAAAGCAATAAGCTAACGGTATCGCACTACGATGCAGGTTTACCGCCTAAGCTCATAGAAAAGAACACTTACTTGGTGAACGAGGGATTCAACAGAATCGAGCTCTCAGGGTACTGGGGGATAGTTTCCTTCAAGCTTGAATCGGAGGACAACGAGATGTTATCCTATGTTGTTCTCAGGTAGACTTTTTCTTGACCACGAGTACACCGTCTTCTCTCATGGATACTACAACTACGCTTTCACCAGCCTTAATCTCATCTAGAGCTACAGCTCTCCAGTATTCTCCTTCAACCTTGACGAAACCCGTAGTACCCGGCTTTATGTTGTCCAAAGCTACTCCAATTTTACCCTCAGGAGTGTAGGTAATAGGCTTCTTCCTCTTGACCTGCACGATCTTAAACGTTACTAAGCCGAAGAAACCTCCCAGGATTAGTGAAGTTGTAATAATGAACGCTCTTAACGCTAGTACGTACTCCTCGGTAGGTACAACACCCGTAGGTATGTACGCTGGAAGCAGTGCGAAACCCAGTGTGAGAAGTACTATGCCACTAACACCTACGATGCCGAAGCCCGGTAGAACGAAAAGCTCAACTGCTAGTAGCACAGCTCCCAGTAGCATGAGTATGAACGATACTATGTTGGGGTTTATTCCTACACCTACAAGACCAAGTAGCACCAGGGCTAATGCCAGGGGTAGAACCGCTAATCTTCCAGAGACCAGTCCGAATATAACAGCGAGTACACCTATTGATACTAGAACATTGGATACGTAGGGGTTTGACAGAAACGATAAAGCTCTGGATCTAATACTACATGGAAACACTTCTACGTTTCCAGGTGTTACCTGAAGCTCGTACATTACACCGTTCTTTTCTATTCTCAAACCGTAAAGCCTGGAGAGAAGGTCTTCAAAGTTTTCTACTTCTGCATCAGCTATACTCAGCTCAACTGCAGCTCTCGAGTTGACTACTCTAGCTTTATATATGAACTCCTCTACCAACGTAGTGTTTCTACCCTTTGCTTCAGCGTAGATCCTAGCCTTGTTCAGTATCGGCTCAATGATCTTCGACTCGTTCACGAACATTATTTCACCGGTTACCGGGTTCACCAGTACCGGTTGC
>JAWAXJ010000145.1:549-3715 GCA_038896955.1 Desulfurococcaceae archaeon | reverse complement strand
AATCCACAACTTCTCTTGAATCCGAGAAGGAATTGAAAGACCAGGTGATGAAAAATGAGTATAAAATACGTGTGTAACTTGAATCCGAGAAGGAATTGAAAGTGAGGAATTTGAGTTCTATTCTCCATTTTTTATTAAAAACTTGAATCCGAGAAGGAATTGAAAGATCTAAGACCGAGTTCCTCCTTAGTTTCTGATTATGTGACCTCTTGAATCCGAGAAGGAATTGAAAGATATCATTTTTATAATACTTATATTCAACGGTACCTATATCTTGAATCCGAGAAGGAATTGAAAGTCGGGTTAATGTACGCTGGGATACAGATGCAGCCTGACCGGCCAGGGTACAGGGCTCTGAAGCTGTATGACGAGGAGACAGGGGCTGAAGGCGAAATCTGGTTCCAGCCTTTCGTGAATATAGCGATACTGAACGGGACGGTTGAGAGGTATAGCGTGAAAGTCGATACGAAGACGATGCTCGGATGCGATGACGGGACGCTTGAGATACTGCAGTATAACAGCGAGGAGAGAATAGGCGTAGGGGCACCGGGAAAGATAAACTTCCAGAAGGCGGCTACTAAGGGAGGCCAAATCTACAACAAGCTTAGATCCGCTCTTGCCAGAGGATCTGTGAACTGTCAACTACAGCTCGTGGCGGATTACGCCGGCGAGGTCAAGTTCGCTGAGGATGAGGAGCCAATCAGGAAGACGCTGACCAACGTCGTGCTGGGTACGTTTGACCTGAGGAAGGTTACCCCCGTAGGCGACTTCGAGTTCACGATAAACAGTAACGCAACGGTCAGGCCTCTTGCAGAGGTGATGGTCGGCGGCACGGGAGGCGTTGGGCAGATACAGACAATCACGTATACTCAGACACAGTTCATAGTTACGACGATAGGGGGTCAGACAGTGACGAAGACAAGCACAGTATTGGCGACAAAGACAGTACAAGTAGCTACAACAATTGTAAAGACAACGACAGTTACTGTAACAGTAGGAAGTGGAGGTGGAGGAGGTGGGGGACCGAGTGGAGGCGGGGGATACTATCCGATTTCTGGGGTTTTAATCATCGTCCCCTATGACGCATTTGTTTTTCGCGTAGGTGAGGAATGATGCAACCTGTAGCTTTGACTTTGGTTGTTCTTGTTTTTGCCGGCCTAAACCAGTTAGCGACGACAAACTGGATAGAGATATACCCAGTTCCAACCCCGCCGGAGGTATTAATTTATGTGGAGAGGACTGGAATATGTACGAGTGAGGACAGGATAATCTCGCAACTGCCGACTGTCTTCCAGATACATCGGGACGCCGTGCTAAGATTCATAACAGAGCTTGGCGAAAGGTATGACCAACTACTTGACGTTAAGTTTAAAATAATTAACAGTGAGAGGGCGGCTCACGTAATATTTAGAGCCAAAAAATTAGAGCCTCCAATTATTGGACAGACCTTTATAGGCGACACCCTCCCATTAGAGGTCGAGATTGACTGTGGTTTAGCCTCATATCCAGACTTTTACATGCAGGCAATAATCCTTCACGAGCTATACCATACTCTGGGGATTGGACATATAAGGAATGACGTATCAGGCGACCTTATGGGCGGCCCAATCTCAGATGTAAGAAGGCCAGTCTATCCGACCACGCTGACACTCTACGCCATCTACTTGAGGTATTTCGGCGGCCTATCTAATGCAAAAACTTCTATACAACTACCCAGTAGCATACCCTATGTCCAGTCAAGACCTTTTAGCGAATCAATAGAGTACTTATCAAAACAAGTAGAGTCTCTGTCAAGAGATTTGTCACGTTACATGACAGCCTACGAAGAAGCTAAACAAATCATAGCAAACGACATCGCATCACTGAGAAACGACGTAGTCTTTCTGAGGAATACTACAGAAATGCTGGAGTCCCGTATAAACGGCACTGAATCTAAAGTAGATAGCTTAGGTTCGCAACTATCAGATGTGGTGACGCAGGTCTCAAACCTCGGAGGTGAGGTCTCAAGCCTGAAGGAGGGGCAGAGAAGCATAAGTGAAAGCCTCTCAGGCATCAAGGCATCGTTGGACAGGAGTGGGAGGGAGATAGAGCTTCTTAGAGGCTCTCTTACGGCGCTTTCTGCAGAACTGGAGAAGCAGTCACGCATGGTCACGATACTATCGCTGGTCGTGCTGGTGCTCTCGGCCGCAGTTCCTGCAGTAGCCGTATACTTCAGGAGGAGGGGTGGGGGGTGAAACGCTCCAGAGCCACCCCAGCTCTATACTTGGTGACTGTTCTCGTAATATTCATGCTCCTTGCAGCTGGGATTTCATTCACATACTTCTATATGTTGTCAACTTCCTCTACGAAGCCGATGCTTTACGCTGAAGTTAACGTAGGCTCTGAACAGGCGGGAGTAAGGGTTGGATACTATCGTAGCCTGCCTGTTTGGATTATTCTGCGAGCCCGCCTTCCTGAAGGCGTAACGACGATTGGCCCGACTATATTAGACGTCATGGTTGAATCAACTATACTGACTACTGTGAAATGCCCTGAAAGGAAAGTTACATCGCAGTTTATAGCGTTGTGTTCTGTGACGATACAGCTGTCTATGCTACCTCAAGGGGAGCACATAATATACGTCGTTGTTCGACAGACTAAGCTGGGGGACTTGTACATAGGAGGTTTCCCAGTGATGGAGATTAGATACATAACCTTTAACGGCCTTGTCTACTTCAGATCAATCAGGAGTTACCCAGTTGACCTGTCGAAGAGTTTCCTGACGTTTACTATGACTCCTATGTCAGGGTGATAAAGATCTTTGAGCAGGGCGGCTAGGGGTCGCGGAGGCCTAGGGTCTGGCGAGTGGTACCCGGTGATAGACTCGGTCTCGATACTGCTTATCACGGTAGCCCTCTTCACGTTCGTATACTTCGCGGTTGGCTACCGCTACTTGGAGGTGTTCTTCAAGCCCGGGATAGTTATGCTGGCCATGCTTGCGTCGGGGGTCTCGATGGGTGTGACGCTGGGAGGGGCTAGGGTCCGGATGGATTTTTTCAACCTGAGCATGGTTACTGCCGGCTTTCTCGCCGCCGTCGGACTGCTAGGAATACAGTTCGTCGTCAACCTGATGCAGGTGCCTGCCCAGGGCTTGGTCGTGGAGTTGAGCCCGTTCTGGGTGATCCTC
>JAWAXJ010000145.1:0-539 GCA_038896955.1 Desulfurococcaceae archaeon | reverse complement strand
TGAGGAGGCCGTCTTCACGCTGACAATGTTCTCCATAATGGTTAGGGCTGGCGTGAATGTTGTCGTGGCACTGCTTGCTAAGTCGGCCTTCTTCGTCGCATACCACAACTTCGTCGCAATACAGATGTTCTCCAAGCCGATATTCCAAGTAACCAACTACAGCCTCGCACTATACGTCGGAAGCATACTTCTGACACTGGCGTTCTACTACACTCGCCACTTCTCAGTACCGGCGTTAGGACACGGGTTGCTAAACGCCTTCATCCAGCTACAAGTACTGTCAGGAGGCGGGGTCTAGGATGCCTAGGAGGAGGAGTAGAGCATCTAGGGGCCCGGTCTTGGCGCTGATAATAACCATTATAGGAAGCATCTCAAGCACAGCTGCCCTAGCCCTATTCATAGCCGATAGGCTACACCTGCTCCCCTTCCAGCTGTTCCCCGGATATGAGGGAACGTACATGCAGTTTGCGGGCTATTCCACCAAGTTCCCATACGAAGTCTTGGCAAAGACTGGAGACCCGCCTCCAGCAGAAGCGTCT
>JAWAXJ010000144.1:0-3738 GCA_038896955.1 Desulfurococcaceae archaeon | reverse complement strand
TCTCTCCTATTTCTTCCAGAGCTTTCTTTGCTATTGGGAGAAAGAAAGCCTCGGTTTTACCCATACCTGTCCCGGCTGAGATCACTACGTTTTCTCCGTTCAGAATGCGTTTGTATGCTTCAAATTGAAACTTGTACAAGTTTCTTATGCCACGTTTTTCTAGAACCTCTACGAGGGGTCTTGGAAGATCAATATCATAAACGCACGGACCTTCCTCTGGTTCGTAAACCTCCTCTATTCTCTCGTAAACAACGTGAACTCTGCTTCTTGGATAAAGGAACCTTAGGTGTTGATTCAGTTCAATTGTAAAAGCATCTCTAATGGTTCTAGTCAAGCGGATCACTTGCCGGCGAACTCCACAGTAATTATCCATTGGCGAGCTCTTATTTGCAAGAGCATTGCCAATGCTTGGTGCGTTTAAGTAAAACTAAACAAAGCTGTATTAGGTATGAATGAGACTAAGTACGTTGAAACTATTCTTCGTATCTCAACTCGAATACTTCGTTGCTACTAAGTTTTACTGTTCCAGTATCGGATTCCACTACTAGATCGCCTGTTTCAGTTATAGATTTGGCAATTCCTCTCACTACTTCGCCTTTCACGGTATATGCTCGAACCTTCTTACCGAGTGTATCGAGTAAGTCTATGTACAGAGACTGGATCTTCCTGTGGTTTTCGGCGTAAACTTCGAGCTTGCCAAAGAAACCAGTTATTTGTGCTATGATACTGTTTCTTGGAACAAGCTTATCAACAATAAGCTTTAAGCTGGTTGCTGTTTCTAGTGGTGGCTCGTTATTGACGTTCATACCGATGCCTATGGTTGCTAACACTCTGCCCCCGTAAACCTCGCCTTCGAGAATAATTCCCGCGAGCTTCTTCTGCCTGTAAACTATGTCGTTAGGCCATTTGATCTCTGCCTGAAATCCCCATCTTTCCCGCAAGTACAAGCAAATTAGTGTGGGTATAACTATGGGTAATAATTGGACGAGTGATGGAGTAAGTTCTATATTGTACGATGCCCATAAACCGCCAAGATTACTAATCCACTGTTTAAGGTGTCTACCGTAGCCTTTAAGCTGATGTTCGGCAACTACAAGAGTCCATGGTGGAGACCTCTTGGCAACAATCATAGTTGATCCTACCAGGATCTTGTAGGTGTAGTTCCACCCCCAAGGTTTAAGCCATGCTGGATTATCTCCAGCTTGCCAGATGATGCTGTCTCTTTCGAGTTTTATCATGTAGTTTTTGGAGAGATCCTCAATGATCCCCCTAAGGTCATCCTCTTGTATACCTAGTTCAGCGGCGAGCCTAGATATGTTGGCGCGTTCTCGGGTGGATAGGGTTCTCAAAATCTCCAGTTTCACGTATATAGAGCTCAGTATGTCTTTGTCCATTTCTTAACCCTTCCTATGATCTTATCTACTCTAAGAACGGTCGGTAAATCAGGATATATCTGTCTTAAAAAGTCGTATAGATTAACTACAGGAGCATTCAGCCTTGCTGGTTGAAGTTCAACTATTCCTTCTCTCCATAATTTTGAAAGTGCAAGAAGAAATAAGCTTCTTACGTTCTCAGCTTCTTTAGCAGCAAGATACTCGTTTCTCAAGTAGTAATATAGTATGGGAATGTTATTCCCGAATTTTTCAAGGGCCTCTCGGTCTTTTTTCACAATGTGGCATGCTAAGCTGAGACCGTAATCCGTTGAAGCAGTAATGTACTTGTTTACTTCATCTATGCTGTACTTGACATGCCTTGGAATATACGGAAAGCTTCTGCAAATGTAGGGTTTATAGATGTAGTGTATCGTACACTTGTTATTCCTTAGGAAAGGACACTGCTTACCGGTATTCAACTGCATAACGTAGCTGAATGCTAAGTTAACACCTCTAATAGCCTCGTACACGGTGTACCCAGGTGTGAACCTCACGTCTACATCTAGTAATTCTCCAAGCTTTTTCAGAATAACCTCTTCGTGTGGAAGCACTGATATAGGGGACATTTTGCAGCAGTCTCCGCACATATCGCACATAAATACTGGGATACTACTGGTTGATACCAAAAGATTTTACACCTACACAGTCGCGTAGTAACCCGGTATATGCTCCCTATACAGCATCTTAACTCTTTCAACTCCACGGATCTCCTCGATGTACTCAGCAACGGGTGGTGGAACTAGCTCCTTCCAACGAGGATCCCCCATAGCCATCAATCTCCTAACCTCCGACCCAGTGAACTTTGTTCTATCCCGTATAGATGGTTCTACAACATCATACCCTTCTTCTATGAACAACTGCTTTATAATGGGGTTAAGTGTTAGAACAGTGTGAAATGCAGGACTATAGAGCTTTACGTAGTGAACAGCAACTCTGCTAACCTCCATTGTTGGTATTGTAACGGTTATCACTCTGGATAAATCGTAGTTTCTCCATTTTAAGGCTCTTCTTATCATCTCTATGCGTTCACCGGCTGTGAACGGGTTTTCTGGAGTGTGGCTCTGACTAGCCATACCAACTGCTACCACAACTTCATTTGAGATCGAAAAAGCGTATTCGAGCGCGTGCAAGTGTCCATAGTGCAAAGGCTGAAACCTCGCTATCATTAAGCATCTTTTAGTCATGCGCGTAACCCATGTACTAGCAGTTTCTTTGGTACCTAAATATTAGTTTATCAGTTAGGGTTGTCACTGAGATGTCTTGAGTTTTCTGTAGTAATCTTCGAGTATTCTTACGATCTCCTTTGCTCTCTCAGTTTCTAGACTGAGAATACACTGCTCCAGGAGCTCGATTTTGTACTTCTTGTACTCATCTTGTGATATCTCACCTTGAGATAACATTCTTTCCAACAACGCGATGCAATCTCTATCGAGACCTCTGCGTGAAGGCACTAATGCCATTATATAAGGGTATCTCTCGTCCACCGGTCTTATCTCTACGTACTTTTCGATCCCCGATTTTATAACTAGGTCTCTTACTTTCTCCAGCTCGTGAATTTCGAAAATAAAGCACTCAATTTTCTTGAAAGCCATAATAACCCTTTCTACCAGAGAAACGAGCTCACTCACTTTTCATCACCGAGCTTTGTCATTATCACAGGAATTTTCTGAGAATCTAAAACAAGTCTAACAAGCCACGCGAACACAGGGTCACCCTTACTGTATACTACGTAGCCATTCCTGTACTTAGCTCTGTAAACCATTTGACCCTTGCTATTGTACACTGAAATGTACCCTTTAACGGTGTTCCTAAAGTTTCTAACCATCCATACGTGTATGGCGAAGTCTCCTGGGTCTAAGCTTAGCGAAACATACTTGGCTTCTCCACGCGAGTAAGTTGGCTTAGCCTGTTCCTCATTGTACCGGGCTTTCGTGTAGGAGAAAAGCCCCTCTCTTTTCTTGTAAACGAAAACCATGCTGTAAAGAACGTGTTTTCCACGTCTACTACGTGATCTCTCGATTTTGAAAACTAGTGCTTGCAACACGCTCATCCTTTGTGGACAATGTACAGTAACCCTTCCCTCAGCTCTATTTCAGGATTGTCAGATTCCACCAGGATCGCTATTTTCTCGTGAAAAAGCTGTCTACTGATTCTCACCTCAGGTGATCTGATGACCACCTGCTTTACACCTTTAATTTCCCTGCTGAGAGAGAGTTTACCAGAGTTGTCATATACGTAGATATGTACATCATACTCTTCCACCTTAGGTACAAGGTACATCATTATCTTAGCCATGCTAACACCA
>JAWAXJ010000143.1:0-3740 GCA_038896955.1 Desulfurococcaceae archaeon | reverse complement strand
TATTGGAGCCGTTATCGTTTTTGAGAGGGACTGGTTTAACAGTTATACTCCGGGGCAAAGCTTCGGTGTGGAGTGGAAGGATTTAAAGAAGGTTTCGAGGATGAAGTGGGAGAAGGTTAAGGTGGAGTTGAAGGGTGAGTCGGTTGTGTTCTGTTTTGAGAAGAAGAAGGTGATGGTTGGGGCCGTTGAACTGGCAGGGGTTTTCACGGTAATGAGTGAGGAGAGCGTGAAGGCGATGCTGTCGTTTTTGCAGGGTGCTGTCTGGAAGGGTGCGGTTGATTTGACGGGGTTGCTCGGGACTGTTGAGGAGGCAGAGGATTTCTCCGGAGGGAAGTATTCTCTGGTGAAACTGAGGTTTGGGAAGGAGATGAGCCTTTTCTCCAAGGCCGAGGTCAGGGGCTACGAGGCTGGAGTTGAGGTTTTCGGCGGTGAGGGGAAGGAAGTGGAGTTCAGCTATTCTTCTGAGAGGCTTAAGGAGATGCTCGGGGCTTGTTCAAGTTTGGCGAGGCTTGGGACTGTGGGAGTAACGGATAAAGGTGTACTTGTTGTTAAGCCGCAGGCTGAAAAGGTTCAGGCCCTCTACGCTCTTGCGCCGAGGGTGGAAGAATGAGGCAGAGTCTGCTTGCGGAGTTCGATGAGGCTTTTCTTGAGTGGGCGGTTTTCCTTAACGACGTAAGGAGGAGGTTGGGACTTGAAGGCCTACGTTTGGTTTTACTGGACGATGTAAGGAGGAGGCTTGGGCTTGAAGGTCTACGTCTGGTTCTGTAAGAAGTGCAAGAAGGAGTTTGAAACGCTGGGAGAAAAGGTTAACAGGTGCATATGCGGGGGAGAAGGAGAATACGTGGGTGAGTACGAGGAGTGAAAAGGTACGCTCCGGTGGAGTGCATTTTGGACTACGTAGCCAAGAACCCGGGGGCCTCAAGGGAGGAAGCGGCTAGGGCGTGCGGCGTAACATACTGGAGTGCCAGGTATCACCTTGAAAGGCTCAGTTCAGGGGGGTTTTACTGGAGGGAGAAGAGAGTTGAGGTTCCCTGGTTGTGGAAGGAAGTGGAGTACCCAAGGCCTTGGATGAGGAGGATAGTTTACGGCCTTAAGAGGCATAAGCTCAGGAGCGTTTGGAGCTTTAAGTATACGGAGGAAAGGGCTAGGGAGCTGAGGAGGACTAGGAGGGTGAGCGCTGAGAGGTGGGTTGAAGTGGAGGCAGAGGTTGATAAGCCGGTTTTCGTGGAGGTAAGGCCGAACTACGTTATATCGGTTTTGCTGGATTATTCGGGGTGGACTTATACTGTTCCGGGGAGTAAGAGGGCGGCTAGACTCTTGGGTTTAAAGGAGTGGGTTCAGGAGGCCTTTCCCGGGAGCCTTTACTGGGTTAAGGGAGATTTGGCTGAGGCTAAGAGCGAGTTCAGGGCGGACGAGTTGAAGGTAAGGGTGAGGTATACGGATTTCGATTATCCGGAGAACAGCTTTGAGAGGGAGAACGTTTTTGGGGATTCTGTTGAGAAGTGGAAGGCAGAGAAGATTAAGGAAGAGATTGTTGGGTGGATACTGAAGGTTTGTTCTGAGGAGTTTTACTGGGGTGTTGGAGAGTGAAGGCGGTTTACTTGGGTATGGTGATTTTGGTGGTGGCTTCCCTTGTTTGCTTTACACTCGCATTCCTATCACTGAAGGAGGGGCCGTTTGCTGCTGCTTTTTTCGGCGCTTCTTTCATATTGCTGGGAGCAATTTTTCTGCTTGTGTTCACTTCTCTGGCGGTGTACTGCCTTGAATTTGGGAGGTGAGAATGTGAAAGAGGGCGTAGCCGCGCTGTTGATAGGTATGACAGCGCTGCTGATAGCTTCGCTGCTGTGCTACGTCTTCATCTTTGAGGCGCTTAGGGAGAGTACACTTTATGGTGTGATTTTCGGTGCCTTCTGGGTGCTGTTTACTGCGGCTTTCTTTGCACTGGCGAGGTGGGCATTTGATAGGTGTAGATGTTGACGGGAGATTTCTTGATGCACTGAGGGCGTACTTCAACTTGAGGTGGAGCACGGGCTACGCGGAGGTTTACAGGACTAGGAAGGGATGGCACGTGGTCAACCCCTACCTTGAACTGGACGGCTGGAGGGCTTTAACTGTGAGGATGGCGCTTGGAGACGACCCTGATAGGGTTTACGTTTCGGAGCTGAGGGCAAGGATACATAAGAAGGAGCCTGAGGACATCCTCTTTGAGAGGAAGTTTTACGGTGGAAGGGTATGGGAGAGGAGAAAGGTGGAGTTTGCAGGTGGACTCCGAAATACCTCTGTCCACTGAAGGAGGAGGAAAGGACTGACTGGGCATGCATAGCCTGTCAGGTGGCTAGGATAAGCAGGCAGTTGGAGGTGGTGATAGCAATTGAAAAGGAGATGCGTGATATGCGGAAGAACTTTTGAGACAAAGAGGGAGAGAAAGGTATGCGGGAGGTGCAGGATACTTTTTAACAGGAGGTGTCCAGCTTGCGGGTTTCCTTTAGTCTTCATCTGCGGGAGGTGTGGTTTTGGAAATAAGGGAGAACAGAGAGCTGGAGGAAAAGGTCTTAAGGTCTATACTTGAAGAGAGGAGGAGGGGCTTCCACGTCACGGATCTGATAGGCTGCCTGAGGAAGGCCTGGTTCAGCATGAAGGGTGTAAAGGAGGAGGTGAACGAGAGGGTCAGGCTTTTCATGGCGAGCGGGAAAGCACTTCACGGTTTGCTGGAGGGTTTTGCTGTCTTCAGGGAGATGGAGGTGGAGAAGGATGGGGTTACCGGGAGGATAGATGCAGTTGGAGAAAGGATAGTTGAGCTTAAGACCACTAGGGCGACGAAGGACGAGATAAAGGAGAGGTGGGTTAAGCAGCTTATGGCTTACTGTTATATGGCGGGTGAGAGGGAGGCGGATTTACTGGTCTTTTACATCAACAGGGGAGAGCTGAAGGCCTGGAGGCTGAGTTTTACAGAGGAGGAGCTGAGGGAGAACTGGGAATACATAGTCAAGAGGAAGGAGAGGCTTAAGGAGGCTTTGGAGAAAAACCTTTTTCCGTTTGACATGAGGGAGAAGTGGGAGTGTGAAGCATGCGGTTATAAGAAGTACTGCAAGGCTATGGAGTTATACGTGAGGTGCCTCGGGTGAGGTACCTGGTTGTTATAGGAGACAGCAGGAGGATGAGTGAGGTAAAGGATAACTCCGTTCACTTAGTCGTTACAAGCCCGCCTTACTGGGGACTCGTGAGGTTTTCAGAGGTTGAGGGAGACTTAAGCAGGATTGAGAGTAAGGAGGAGTTCTTTGAGGAACTGAAGGCCGTTTGGAAGGAGTGTTTTCGGGTTCTTGTGCCGGGAGGTTACCTTGCTTGCGAGTGGGAGGATTATCCAGTAGGTAGCAGGATTTACGGGTACGTTAGGGAGATATTTCTGGCTGGAGATATGGTTAGGTCGATAGAGGAAGCGGGTTTTGTGCTTGTTTCGAGGTGGTTCTGGAAGAAGTTTAAGTATGGCGTCGGGGTGAAGAAGTTCCAGTACTTGGACTACGCTAACCTGCTTAGAGGTGTGGAGCCCAGGGCGCTTTCAAACGTAGCTTATGTTTTTGTCTTCAGGAAGGGGAACGTCACTAGGAAGTGGAGGAAGGAGTTTAGTAGGGAGGAGTGGAAGGAGTGGAGTGATGGTGTTTGGTACATAGATGCAGGTGGAGAGGCCGGGGCTTCAGAGTACATAGAGGGAGGTGCAGTTTTTCCGGTTGAGCTTGCGAGGA
>JAWAXJ010000142.1:2711-3757 GCA_038896955.1 Desulfurococcaceae archaeon | reverse complement strand
CAGTCATCTGGAGAATAGTCTTTTCGAGTATTTCTCTCACAAGCTTTCGCTCTTCAACTGTTAAGTTCATGTACGCTCTCTTAACCTCTCTTAAAACCCTGAACATTAGCCTCTCACTTCTCACCACCCTGGTTTTCTTCATGGATTCTTTGGTAGACATGGCAATCATCTCATGACACATATGACAAACCTTTTTATATACTTTAACCCAGAAAAGGGAGATTTACATTTTGGAAATATATTCAAACCGCATATGAACACGTGGGTACTTCAAGCACTACGAGAGGTTTCAACAGTAGTATAGGTCACATGGTCTAAGGGGTTTAGAGAACAAAATGTTTCCAAATTTGGATACAAGCGCGTGGACTACTCGAGCGGCTCGATCATCACTACGTAAGCCTTGTTCACATAGATGCTCTTACCACCCGTGATTCGTAGTTTCAGCCAGTACTTCGACGTCTCAGCTTTCCCGATCACCGCGGTGCCGTTGTGCAGTGTTACTCTTACTGTTCTACTCTCGTACTCTGAGTCGAACTCGCTTCTCCTGGATTCCTCCTCGGATTTTCCAGTTTTCTCAGCTGAGCGCTTGGGGTTCTCCATGCTTTCACCCCTGTGGTCTCCAGTAACTATACGGGGTTTACCCTGTGTTTTTTCTCTATTTGCTTTTTCCAATTTTGGATACTAGCTTGCTGAGTGCTTCAACGAGCTCCACGAGCCTCGTAACTTTTTGTCCGAGTTTTCCTACTTCTTCTACCCTTTTCTCGGTGTCTAGTGCTCTCAGCCTCATTATGGTGTTCTCAACAGACCTGATCGCCAGGTCAAGGAGTTTTTCTGTTCCAACAACGTTGCTCAGCTTCAGCAACACATTGTAATATGGTAGAGTGTGTGTTTTGGTGACGTAGATGTAGCCCTCTGAGCCTATGCTACACTTCCTGGTTCTCTGCTCCCCAGTTGCTGGATCTCTGTACCTGTGGATAACGAAGTAGTAGACTTGCTCACCGGACTTCAGCCCCCTCTTGTCCTCGACCAGGTAGCCTGGTTGACCG
>JAWAXJ010000142.1:0-2701 GCA_038896955.1 Desulfurococcaceae archaeon | reverse complement strand
CCTACTTGCTATAATTACTAGTTGCTAGAGGTTTATAAACCTAGCAAATAGTTGCAACATTTATACACGTTCACCGGTACTAACACAGGGGGGAGTATGCCAATAGATGTGGTTAAGCTTCAAGCCAGAAACCTGAAGCCCTCTGGAACACAGTATGTTGTAACAGTGCCATCGGCTTTTGTCAGGGAGCTCGGGTGGGGGAAGGGAAACGTACTAGTAGCTAGAGTAGTTGAGCTAAAGATAGACGGAAAGAAGCGAAAAACCCTAGTATACTACAGAGCTGAGTGAGACTGCAATACCGGGACAACAGGCAACCATGGCGCAATTAACTCGCACAAGATCAAACCCCGTTTCCAGGCTTGGATACATGGTCACTTGCACCCCGCTCGTGTTTTGCTCACACCTGCATACGCTCACCGAGCATCTTTTCTCAAATGCAGCTTCGACCCCGTCGTCCTGTAGCCCAGCGCGAAGCCACCCTTCCACAAACCTCGATCTCGGGAGGACTCGCGAGGTACAAGGACCGGGGGCACTTATGAATTATCAAACCAGCCTCTCGGTTAGGAAAATCATGGGCCGAGATGTTTATGCTTAAAAAAGGTTAACTCCTTAAAACCCTCTTCATAACCCTGAGCGCATTGCCCCCCACGATCTTCATTATTTCCTCGTCTGAGTACCCTCTCAGCACTAAGCCGCGAACTATGTTAGTCCACTCTTCGGGGTTTTCTATCCCCTCCATGTAGTCCGCGACGAGCTCCATACCTACTCTTGAGGGATCTATCACGCCTCTACGCGCTAGCTCTCTGTGGAACGCTACGTGGTCCCCAAATATTATGTCCGTTCCGATCGCCACGTGATTTACGCCGACGAGGTTCACTATGTAATCTATGTGGTTTAGCACGTCCTCTAAACCCTGCCTCTCCTTGTTCGAGAGCGCGTTTGGAACTGCGAACACCCCCACGACTCCTCCCTTCTCGGCAACGGCCTTGAGAGCCTCGTCGGATTTAAGCCTCTTGCATTTAGGGTAGAGGGCGCGGGCACCGGAGTGGCTACACACTACCGGGTCTTTGGAGGCCTCTGCTGCCTCGATCGATGTCTTATCCCCGCAGTGCGCTACGTCGATCAGTATACCTAGCTCGTTCATTCTGCCCACTACTTCGAGACCGAAGTAACTTAACCCCGAGTCTGTTCTCTCCGCGCAACCGTCACCAATGTAGTTTCTGCTGTTAAACGTCAGCATCATCATTCTAACTCCGAGACCATAGAACAGGTTTATTCTATCTAGGTCACGGCCAATGGCTATGGGCTCTAGCTGAACCATGATCACCTGTTTACCCTCTTTCTTAGCTCGCTCGATGTCTTCTGCCCTAAATGCCACTTCAAGGTGTGTGTTCTTTCTTACAAAGCTAAGCGTTTCCCCGAGCTTATGTAGTGCCTCGTAGAAGTCCTCGGAGATCGCGGCCACCGCTTCGAAAAAGCACGTAACCCTAGAGTTCTCGACGCCCTCCTTGCTAAAGTTGTCGGTAATGTGCGTGTGCATGTCGACTAGAACTGCTTTCTCGAGTATCCGCTCAACGCGTTCTTCTTCGCTCTTGCTCAATTTTATTAGCCTATCCCTCAGCGGTAGTTTCAAGTATTCTTCACGGGGCATTTTCCGGGGCATCATGTTTCCACCATAGTAGTTGTTATGATGAATCTAAATAAAAATTAAATTCACAACTATCCGGGTATTTCGTAGCGGCGAGATAGGGGGCAGTATACGTGTAACCCAGGTCGAGACACATCCGGTAAGTAGGTGGTATGAAAGTTTAAATACAACCATGACGTAACTCTGTGTATGAGTATGGGGTGTCATATGTGGGCAGGCTATTGGGTATATCTAGAAGCGTGTTAATTGCAGTAATCGTAATCGTAATAGTCGCAGTCGCAGGCATCTCCGCGTACTTGATGACCGCCCCGGCACCGGCGCCTACACCTACGCCCACGCCCATGCCCACACCCACACCCACACTTACGCCCACACCCACAACACCGCCCCTCACAACGCCCACCCCGGCGCCTACCTTAACTCCCACGCCTACACCAACTACACCAACAACCCCCGCCACCCCCTTGCCGACTCCCACGCCTACACCCACGCCCATAATAGAGATGGAGGAGCTAAGGATCGGGGCCAAGGTTGACATCGCCACTCCTGATATTCACAGGGTCACCGGTATACCCGCCGTGGCCATGATGAACCACGTGTTCGAAACCCTGCTTAAACTGGACTACGATGAACGTGGTAACCTGGTCCTTAAGCCCTGGCTAGCGGAAGGGTATAGGTGGATAAACGAAACGGCGCTTGAGCTTAAGCTGAGAAAAGGCGTTTTGTTCCACTGCGGAGGTGAATTCGATGCGGAGGCCGTGAAGTTCTCGATCGAACGGTTGCTAAAGGAGGGAGGTCCCGCTGCATCGACGATAGCCATGGTCGAAGAAGTTGTGGTTATTGACAAGTACACAGTTGTTCTCAAGCTCAAACACCCGTTCGCACCCCTACCCTACGTACTCACCTATGGGCCAATAGCAATAGTTAGTCCCGCTGCACCTACCTCCTGTGGAACCGGTCCATACAAGCTGGTTACGTGGGAGAAGGGTGTTCGAACAGTATTCGAGAGATTCGAAAACTACTGGGGGCCAAAGCCTGCCATAAAGAGAATAG
>JAWAXJ010000141.1:0-3779 GCA_038896955.1 Desulfurococcaceae archaeon | reverse complement strand
AGTCACTGAAGGATGACGAGATAACAGTGACCGAAGCCGTAAGCCCATGCTTAAGGAGGTCCTACTACGCCAGGACTAGGGTACAGCAGCCAACACCAGTGGAGTTCCTGAAGGTTGCTGGACAGGACATCCACCTAGCGCTGCAGGACATACTGAGGGGTGAGGGCTGGGACGTGGAGGTGAGTGTTGCCCTGCCAGTAAACGACTTCGTGCTGAGGGGCAGGATAGACGCTGCCAAGAACGACACCATAATAGAGTTCAAGACCACAACCAACATACCTGAAGACAGGCCCTACGAGTCCCACCAGCTTCAAGCCCAAGCATACCTAGCCATGATGCACGCAAGCCAAGCATACATAATATACCTATCGAGGACTGACGGAAAGGTAAAAGTATTCAAAATACATCCAAGCAAAGGCTCACTTAAAGAAGTTATCGGAAGGGCTAAGCAACTGCACGAAGCATTAAAAAGCAACCAACCACCCCCACCCTCTAGAGGGCCCTGGTGCGAATACTGCAGCTTCAGACTAACCTGCAACAAGAGGTGAGAAAAAACGAGCGAGGAAGCAACAGTAGGGAATGACTTCCCTGAAGAACTGAAGCCCGCTAGCCCCAGAGTTGAGAAGGTTGATTTCTCAGGCGATATAGTGGAGATTAACGAGCATAAGCTGAAGGCGGTTTTCGGGAACTGCTACACATCCCTAACTAGAGGAAAGAAGTATAGGGTGAGTGTTGTCTGTGCAGAGAATGACGAGCTGAAGCACCTCGTGAGCGGTGTCGAGGTAACTCCTCCAGAGATAGACTACCTAAACCTTGATTCCGATATGATTAACCGTATAAAGTTCTACGTGTTTGCCTGGGACTACATACTTGAGAGGCGGGAGGCCGAGATCTACCTCAAGGCGAGGATCAAGGTTGTTCCAAAGACTATCACCGACAGGGAGTTACTGGCTGAAACGATAGCTAAGGAAATACTGAAAAACAAGATCGTAAAGACCTTCATAATAAGTAGCGGGAGTAAGGACGTGGAACTAGGTGTTTACTGCTATGACGGCGGGCACTATAGGGAGTGTGAAGAAGAGCTGAGAAGCCTAGCTGAGAAGCTTGCGGCAGGATATCCGATACAGGAAATCAAGGTGACTAGGTGGGTCGTGGATGAGGCCCTAGAGAAGATCAAGAGGAGAACGCAGACGGCCTGGGAGCCAGCGAAGCACAAGCTACTGTTTAAGGACAAGACATTCGACTGGGACAAATTCAAGGAGTGCGGGGACTTGAGAAGCAGCCTAGTAGAGCCGAGCCCAGAAACCTACGTGGAGCACAGGATCCCCTGGAGGGTAAACGTGGAGCTGTGGGAGAATCACAGAGTGAACCTCGAGAAATACATACCGCCGAAAACAGCTGAAGACATAATAACGATATTTAAGACAGTATCACCCAAATCATACAGCGCCTTCATGAGCTGGGTCAAGAAAGAAGAAGAGAGCGAGGACGACGCAAAGCCTAAGGTAGTGCTTCTCCTGGAGGTAATAGGCTACACACTGTACCCGCATGACTACCCATACAATAAGGCGGTCCTGCTGGTAGGGGAGGGAAGCAACGGCAAAAGCACCTACCTCAAACTAATAAAGACAATACTAGGAGAGAGGAACGTTTCAAGCGTTAACCTGAAGGACTTAGACACACGCTACAACAAGTTCGCAGCCGCAGAACTCTACGGCAAGCTAGCAAACATATCAACAGAGCCAGTCAAAGGTCTGAAGATAGACATGACTCAATTCAAGCAACTTACTGGCGAGGACCTAGTCAGGTTCGAGAGGAAGTTCAAGGACGGCTTCGCAGGCCACAACTACGCAAAAATGATTTTCTCAGCAAACGAGCTACCTGAAGTAACTGAAGACACGTACGCATTCTGGCGGCGCTGGATAGTGATAGAGTTCCCTAACACCTTCGAACCAGACCCAGAGTTCTTCAAGAGAACGTTCACTCCTGAGGAGGTGGAGGGCATAATACTGTGCTCGCTACACGCCTTCAGGCTAGTGTTGCAACGCAATGAATTCACGACCATAGGAGCTAAAGACCCGAAAGAAGAGTGGATGTCGAGAAGCAACCCAGTCTACAAAGTAGTTAAGAAAATGCTAGAAGACGGACTAGTTGAACTAAACAAGAACGGGTGGGTAGTGAAGGAAGACCTATACGAGCTATACAAGGCATACGTGAACAAGCTAAACGAGGAGGAAGATGACGACCTAACACCCGTATCAAAGAAGAAGTTCACAGAAGAACTAGAGAAACTATTCCCGATAAAGAGAGCAGAGACACGTGTAAGAGGGAAACACTTGAGGACCTACCTAGGAATCACAATAAAAGACAGAGAGAAAGCGGAACAGCTCGTGCCTAACCTGGAGACACCATATAATGAGGTGATTAGGTGATGATCCCAGGTTTCCCAAGATTTTCTCAATTATTAAGTTTATCTACAAAAAACTATGAGTTTTCGGTAATAAACTCATTAATTAGAAAAAACCTGGGAAACCTGGGATGCGTAACTCACGCACAACCTCTAAACCCTCCTGACGCAGGATCCCAAGGTTCAAAAAATAAACATGGGAATCCTGGGATCATCAACACCCTAAGAGGAAGTATGTGATGGCCCGTAGTTCTTTGCCTGAAGTTAGTGTTTTTCTGCTTAGGTGGTTTTTGGGTCCTTTTGGGGGTAGGGTTAGGCTGCTGGTTATGCGTGAGGTTGGGTTCTGCGGTGATATGGTGGCTAGGGATTTCCGCAGGGAGCCTCTTAGTTTGGAGGGTTTTGAGGGGCTTTTGGGGAGGCTCGACCTAGGTGAGGTCAATCTCTTTATGGGGGTTGGGTTCTGGCTGGCTAGTAAGGGGCTTGAGCCAGACCCTAGCTACATGCTCTACGACAGGCTGGCCTTCGACTTCGACAGTGCTGAGGATCCTGAGGAAGCCGTGACTGCAGCTATTTCTTTCTCTAGTACATTGAGTAGTAAGTACGGGGTTACGCCGTGTTCTTAAGGTTGGGTTTAAGGGGGCTCACGTGGTTGTCCCGCTGAGGAAGCCCACTAGCTGGGATGGCTACCAGCTGCTCTGGGACTACCTCCACGGCCTAATTCCTAAAGAGCATAGGCAACTAGTTGATGTGAATATGAAGCAGTGGAACCGCCTAGACAGAGTTCCATACACCTACAACATCAGGGAGGGTAGGAAAGCCCTAGCCAAAATCATACATCCCGAGGGCATAACACCCCAAAGCTTCGACTGGAGCAGGCTGACGGGACTAGACCCCTCCAGCATCACCATATACAAAATAGAAATACCTAAGCCCCACTCAAGAACCCCTAAGAACGTTAAGGGCAAAACTAAGGGTGAAGTGGTTAAGGAGGTGTTGGCCCCGTGTATGAAGAAGCTACTGGAGGACTGTAGGAATGGCATTAACTTAAGTCATAATGCTAGGGTCGCTCTAGCTGCTTACATGCTTAACGTGGGTTACTCAGTTGATGAGGTTGTGGAGGTCTTCAAAACCCAACCCGATTACAATGAGAGGATTACTAGGTATCAGGTGGACTACATAGCTAGCTACGACGGTGAGGGCAAGCCGCTGCTGCCGTATTCCTGCACCAAGATGAAGGAGCTAGGTATGTGTGTGGCTGAGTGCGGGGTTAAGAACCCGCTAAACCACAACAAGAAACGAAGCGGTTTCGAGGCCGTTAGACCTAAGTCTATCGATTCTGGGAATCGCTTGTTTTCACTGCCTCGGGAGCTGG
>JAWAXJ010000140.1:0-3785 GCA_038896955.1 Desulfurococcaceae archaeon | reverse complement strand
TACTAGTAGGTCTTCTGTCCGTTTGAGCTTTTCTCTGAGCCTGTCCTCCAGGTACTTTCTGAACGCTCTGTAGTCCTCCGGCCCTCTGTAATCCTCTATCATTGTCTGTATCCACTTGACCACCGCCGCAGCTACGAGCCGCTCCCGGTAGCCCTCCACAAACCCCACCCCCTGGATTCAACTCAGGAGTCTTGAGCAGAGCTATATAAATCCCCATGTACCGCTAGGGGGGAGGGGGGGTCTAAAGAAAAGCTGAAATCTACCGTGAAATTTCATCCATCCATCTGATGTTATGGAAATTTTTCCGTGAAAGGAGGACGGAGGGACACTACGAGAGAGATATAATATATTATAAACGGGGTGAATATTTATCCCGTATAGTCTTAGGGCTCCAACAGCTGTTACAGCTCTCGAGCTGAAAGAGTAGAACCGAATTAAGCAAAATAGCTTAGACAGTGTGGCCACAAACTTGAGAATACTTCTCTCATAAATCAACTTGTAACTACCCGCCGGATTTGAACCTTAATGTCCATAGTAAATTTTAAATGTAGATATTTCAGTTAAAAGGGTAAGCGGGAGGATGAAGAGTAAACCCAAGGAGGTAAGACATCACAGGGCTGATGGCTGAAAACCCCTTACCCGACCCCTTCCCCAGATCCCGCCGGTTCCCTTTTGCCGAGTCGAAGTAAATTTCCATAAATTCGGCTTTTTATGCATCATTTTAAACGCGAAGTGCACATTTTTTAAGAGTTGGGAAACCGATTTTTGCAACTAGGTGCAACGGCGCACCGGCTAAAAAGAGATATATAATAATATATTGGTTGTTCAGCTTGATGGATCGACCGCCTCCGCGTTTTGGAACTATCCGTGTGCTTCAACTTTTTAGAGAAAGAAGAAGCTGGAAGCTGTTTTTAATTTGATATTGAGTACTAGGTACTGCTCATACCTGTATAGGCTTTCTAGACGACCATTTAGAAGTTTTGAAGGGCACCGCCCCCAGCGGGGTCAAGAAATATAATATATGTGCGTGCATACATGTGGATAAACCCACCATCGAGTTGTTCTTTTGCGAGAAAGAACAACCTTCAAAAAGAAGAAGCTGAAAACTGTTGGAAAAACGAGTAAAACAAGTAGTATGTCCTCCTGCTAAGAGAAATCTAAGCTGAACTCTGAAGATCCATAGCTTAATTCAATCTAGACTTCCCCCTTTCTCCATGTATTTTACAGGAGAAGCATGGAAATACAGTACGCTATGTTGCAAAAATATTGTAAAAATTCTTTAAGTTACTTCTATTTTTAGCATACTAGTGTCTAAAAATCTACTTTACCTTCCACTTCTAGTGTTAATTTACCACTGGTTAAGTACTAAAATTAACTACTCTCTTAAACTCTTTCAAATCATAATAGTTTGGATAGATGTCATTCTTTTTTCAAAGCTGAGATAATAAGCATTAAGAGGCAGAGTTTTAACAATTACTTATAGCTGGCGTCGCGGTGTTTGGGTAGTGTGTGCATTTGTTAACATCAAATCAGAGATGCTTGGTTGCCGTATGACGCCTGAGGTATATAGTATTTTCCAGCGGATAGCTCAAGCTCGAGGTATAACGACTGGAGAGTATCTTAGGCATCTTGTCCTTAATGAATTGGCTAGGCTGTCTATCTTGAGTAATCGTATTTCTAAGTTTAAGGAGGTGGTTGAGTAAAACACCGTTTCCAGACTGTATGGCTGGTTAGAGAAGCTAGAGATGTTGGAGAAAGGAGATAAAGGGAGGTGTGGTCGTGAAGAATGACGAAAATCTAACATATAAACTTAACGATGGATTGGAGTTTAAGGTCTTAAAACGCTTCCTAGCGTCAGACTACGGGTTTATAGAGGTGTTAATAGAGGGAAAGAGAAGGCGTTTTGAGATACGTAAAAAGGGCAGGGCTGTGCTTGTAGACGGTGTACCGCTCAGCCAGCTTAAGCTCCTCTTCATAGATTATGAAGATGGAAAGAGGTTGGCTGATCTTTTGAAGGCTGAAGTGTATAGACTTCTAAACCAAGAGGAGGCTGGAGGTTATCTTCAGAAGTATCAGTTTCTAGACGCGGGTATATACTTGTATGAGAACGGCTACATTAGAATCTACAGGTCTGGTGAGGAAGTTTTCGAAGGCTCCCTTGAAGACCAGCAGACGCTGAAACTCAAGCTTATAGAGATAGCCGAGGCAAACGGGCTAAAGGGCTCTGAGGCCGTTGAGAAGATCGAGGAGTTCTTCAGCTTCTGTAGAGAGCTTACGTCTAGCCTTTTGATCGTGGACCTCGGCGACACCAAAGTCAGGTATGCAGATGGAACCTACGTCCGCCAGACCTACCTGTGTGGTGATGAAGCCTACATGGCCCTCTACCTCTACGGTGAACATGAGCTGAGGGAGGGGGTTAGAATGATAGGTGTGAGACCCATATGGTTTGTAAACTCCAACGGCTTTACAAAGAGGGCTAAGACCGTCCCAGCGTTCACACCTTCAGATGTAATAATGATGGAGCTTAAGCTGATCAGAAGCGTCGTGTTGGACCTTAGAGAGTTCATAGAGCTGATGGATGAATTGGAACGCATCAACAAAGGCGATTCCAAGCCTCCGAGCTTTGCCGAGGCATGGATGGATATTGAAACCGTACTCTCAACAGAGATGAAGATAGGAAAGGTAGATTTATACAAGGCTGTAAGCTACACCATTTCAAGCTGGTTTTACGACTTCCTACCTACCTATCCAGAGCTAGCCATAGTAGGTCCGCCGGGCTCCGGTAAAACCGAGCTTAGAGACAGGATCACCATGCTTACGAGAACAATACCGCTTACACAGGGCTCTAGCCTACCCGCTATGAGAAGAGCGATAAATACCATGTTTCCAGGCATAGCCTTCGATGAGAAGCTTCTATCAGACCCAGATACCCAGAGCTTTCTAAGGGCTTCATACCGCAAGGGCTCCTTCATAATACTCGCCGATAAAGAGAATGCGAACAAAGTCTACGTCTATGATCCATATGGACCTAGGATTTTGACGTGTCTTCCCCAAGACTACGTAAGGCTTAGAGAAGACACTCTGGGTAGGCATATAGCCATAAACATGGTTAGATCTAGGGTTCCTGGACGCATAGAGCTTTCTAGGGAAAAGTTCTGGCCCGTTGTGAAGAAGCTCTACCTACTCATGCTATACAGGTGGAGGGAGTTCATAGACGCTTGGAGGAGTATAGATGCCATTTTAAGCAGATACCTAGCTGGCCATACACGAGACATAGCTCCTACCGTTTTAACGCCCGTTTTCTTAGCCGATGAAGAGAGGTTTAAAGTCCTTTACGAGGCCCTAATGGAGGAGTATAGGCTTAAACAGGACTTGGACGAGAAACTCTCATACCTAATCGAGGGGATTATGAGGTATGCTGTAAGCCAGCTACCGCTTAACGGGACAAGCACCATATGGATAACGCCTAAGAAGATAGTTGAACTGAACGAAGGCATCTACGATGAAAGATCTAGAGAGCATAAGAGCTGGGTTAGAAGGCTAGGACGCATGCTTAAAGCAACTCCTAAGCCTCTACCGTTTGTCAAAAAGTTCAGCCGTAAAGAGGACTGTAACTACCACCTCATAGACCTAGAGGAGTTCTTCAAATATGTACAGGCGTACAACTTTACGCTTCCAGAAGAGCTAGCTAAAGACGAGAAGATTAAAAGGCTTTTAGAAGCATATGGCGTAAACCTAGATTCAGAAGTCTTCGTAACGTACGAAGAGGTAATAAAACTATTTAG
>JAWAXJ010000139.1:0-3798 GCA_038896955.1 Desulfurococcaceae archaeon | reverse complement strand
AGTACTAGATATGAACCTTGTGGATAAAGCTGAGTTCGTCGTGATCTCTCTGATGCCACCGGCTGTACTAAATGCTTTAATAGCTGAGAAGTATGGATGGAACTCGCAGCTTGTAGCTCTCACAATAGCCTTACTCACTGTTTTCTTCCTGGTGTTGATATTCCCAGTACTTATAGTCGCAGTAAAGCTGCTTGTTTACACGTGAGAACCCCTGTTTACCATGAGTAGTGAAAGAGCTCTCAGTTCATATTCACTCTGAACGTGAAATCGGTTTCACCATATTGATATGGATTTGAAGCCTTCTCTCAGAGCTTTGTTCAACTGGTATTTGAAGTAGATGGAGCTTATTGCTATGAACACGAAAACGTACAATGTTCCGATCACTACGGTTTTCTCCAAGCCCAATACTGGTTCTATTCCAAGGATAGAGCACCTTATCATCTCAGCGGGGTAACTGAACGGAGTGCAAAGCGCAAAGATCTGCAGTTGCCGAGGCATCATTCTAAGTGGTAGGAAACCACCTGTTGCTACTGGGAGAACGAAGCTGATGAGTTCAACAACGAACCCTGAGACTCCCGATGAGATCATCGTTCCACCCAGAATGAGCGAGTAACCCATAAGGCATACAATTAAAAGAGTAAGACCATAAGCGAATAGAGGCAAGTTCAGCACATGCAACCTGGGAGGAGTAATTACAGCTGATAACACAACGTAGTTGAAGAACAACGCTAGGGATAACCATATGAGTGAAACAGGGATTACACCGAGGAAATGCGGTAGAAATCCACTACCGCTTGCAACGTAGTACTCGATCCTTCCATCGCTGATCATCCAACGAAGCTCTGCAGCCCATTCCCATGAAGCTGTAGAGTAGAATAGAAACATCATTATTCCAATGAACATTCCAGCTGAAACCCAGGATGGATCAGCTGTTTCTCCAATGAAAAGAAGCATTGGTAGAACAAAGATTGATAACCAGAGAGCTAAGCTCACCAGTCCGTATATGAATCCTCTCGACCTCAAAAACTCGGATAGTAAGTAGGCTTTGAAAACAGCGTACGCTTTCTGTAGCAGTTTAGACCTTAACACCTTCACTCACCTTTTTCTGCTCCCACGCTTTAACCGTTAATCTAGCAGTAGGAGTATAGAGAAACGCCACGGTGAAAGCCAAGATAAAGAGCAGTACAATGTAATCACCGTGAATACCCATAAGAATTCTCTGAACAACCTCTACTATATGCGAGGATGGAATAAGTGAACTTAGTACGTAGCTGGCAATAGGCATGTATACTCGCGGGTAGTAGATACCAAGCAGAATCATAATTAATGGCCTAACAATGTTTAACACTCTCCAGGATTCTCCCAGCGTGTGAACCAAGCTAGCAACTACTGTTGCAAACGGTATCATAACAAAGCACCCTACGATAACCAAGAGCATAACTACGGACCCCAGCTCTAAACCCTTAAAACCGTAGTAGTAGAAGTACACGGGGAAAACGCTTGTAGACCCTGTGATTATAACCAGCGTTAGCCTAGGTATCGGTACAGCGAAAAACAGCTTCAACCTGTTCACCGGTGAAACCATAATGTAGGCAAATGTACCTAGTCTAGAGTCCATTAATGGTCGCCAGAGCAGGTCATCAATGCTAGCGAGTATAGATACGAGCATGTAATTAGCCGTTACCAGGTATACAGCTGGTTCTACTCCAACTCTCTCCACGAAGGCTCTAGGTGAACCTCCTGCGTACCCGAGGAACAGCATGAACGCTGTGAAGAGATACGGGTAGATAACAACAGCGAGTAGAGCCTGTTTTCGCCTAAACACCTCTCCGTACACTAGATGATACTCTGCTCTCAGTAGATCTATAAAGCTCATCTGGAGCCCTCGCTGAAGTAGATGAACACGTCTTCCAGGGTGGGTTCTTCTATCTTCACCGAGAGGATCTCGAATCCGTGGTTAATGTACCGTTTTAAGACCTCGTCGAGGATATCCTCGGGCTTTTTATGATAGAGCTTTACGTTGTATATGTCGTTTTCCTCAGCTTTTACTTCGAACTTTATGTTGAAATCTGATAGCAAATTACCAGCATCTCTTCCACAGCTCTTTACGAGTAGATTTAAGACCTTCACTTTGGGCACTTTCTCCTTGAGCTCAGCTGGAGTACCCGTGGCTACAACTTGTCCCTTGTTTATCATCACTATTCTATCGCAGACGATCTCGGCTTCAAACATGTTGTGTGTTGTGTACAGTACAGCCTTGTTCTCCCTGTGAGCAAGCTCTTTGATCAGCTCTCTAATCTTCCGAGCACTGGGTGGATCTAAACCTAGCGTTGGCTCATCAAGCAGAAGCACGGGTGCATCGCTAAGCAAGGCTCTTGCAAGGCTAAGCCTAGCTTTCATGCCGAGGCTGAACTCTTCGTAGAGCTTGGTGTCAGCTCCGAGCCTATCCAGCTCTAGCAGTTTTATGAGCTGATCTATTCTCCGCCTAGCATAGTCTCTGCTTAAACCATAGAGAGCTGCAAAGTACTCCAGGTTCTCGCGGCCGGTAAGCTTTCCGTAGAAACCTTTCTCAACGTTCAGCATTAATCCAATGTTCTTCCTCACCTTGTTGGCTTCTTTGACAACGTCGAATCCAGCTACTCTAGCTGATCCCGAGTCGGGAAGCAGTAGTGTTGCAAGAATTTTTATAGTAGTTGTTTTCCCAGCACCATTTGGACCTAAGAGTCCTACGACCTCCCCGTACTTGACTTTGAAGGTTACACCTCTTAGTGCTTCAACAACTTCAATCTTCGACTTGAACAATCCGTACCTCTTCTTAATTCTGTAGCTCTTGAAGAGTTTCTCAACTTCAATTGCATAGGTCAAACTGTAAGCACCTTTAAATACTAATGGACAATCAGTTTTATCTTAACTTGATAACTTAACCTGATAAAAAGTGATCTAGTTATCTGTTTATTCAGCCCTAGCTTAACCGGTAGTAGAAACGTTGAAGCAGAAATGCTACGCTACCTAGTAAATTAACACTTTACGCTACATAGTACTACGCGATGATATGTATTGAGGATACTTCACAGATCCAGCTTTATTTTACAGTTGGACTCAGCAAACTCCTTTAAATCATCAACGCTCCTTGGTAAGTGCCTAGCACCAAGTCCAAGCACCTTGTATGCACCCATTATGTTGCCTATTAATGCTGCTTTTGATAAGTCGAGTTTTCTCAGAACACCATAAATAACACCCGCGTTGAAAGCATCTCCACATCCTGTTGGATCTACCGAGCTTACTCTACACGAAGGAATTTCAATTAGGTCCTTACCATTGTAGACAAAGCTACCCTTCTCACCAGCTTTAATGAACATAGCTCTTGGTTCAAGAAGTGTGTATAATTTTTCAACTGCTATCGCGAGATCGCTTATACCCGTTAAAGAAAACAGCTCATGAACATTTAACGAAACATAATCAACGAGGTTTCTCAACGCGAAAAGATTCCTCGTACTGGTTTTCTCAATACCTCCAAGCTCTAGAAAAGTCTGCGCACCATAGCCTTGTGCTCTGCTAAAGATCCCTACGAGAGATGATCCACTATCAACGTTGTTAAACACGTAGCCAGATCCGTAAACAAGTTCAGCCCTTTCCAGGACATCATCAATCTCGTTTATTTCAACGATGTTCTCAGCACATATACCCCTATAGGATAGCAATGTTCTGCGTCCACCTGGTAAAACAAGTGATACAACGAGACCACTTTGCCCTCTTATACGCTTCACGTAGCTGGTTACAACTTTTTCCTTCTCGAGA
>JAWAXJ010000138.1:0-3816 GCA_038896955.1 Desulfurococcaceae archaeon | reverse complement strand
TTTCCCCTCCACTCGGGGAGCTAGAATAATGAACGAGGGGTTCTACCTATACCTTGGCGATAAGTGCGTTGATCTCGTAGAGGTTATCGTGGGTGTTTACAAGGAGTAGCGCCGGGGGCGGGATTTGAACCCGCGCGGGGTTATCCCCCACCGGCTTAGCAGGCTGATGATACGCGGTTTCCTGTCCCATGGTTTACGTTGAGGAACGGGACAGTTCCGAAAATTCTTTATCCTAGATGACAGTCAATGAGCATAATCAATTGGACAACTCGATGATGACCGAGATGATTATTTTCAAGAGCCTGTGAACACGTGGCTTTGATGATTTCGCACGATCATTTATGGTGATTCGAGTAAGAACGAGGTTTTTGTATTTGGTGCTTTTGGAAACCATGCTATAGCTGTGCATGTAGTTTGTTACTGTGCTTTGTTTTTTGGTATAAAAATTTTTCTGTTTTATAAATCGAAAAAATTTTAGCCTATTTCTTATACATGATTGAAGGCGCATCTTTATAAGTGCTTTTCCTGGTACATTATTATTGGGGATGAATTTGCTGTGTGTAGATCAGTACCAGTTTGCGTTTCGCGATAAACTGCTTGTGCTTGGGAAACGTGCTGTTGTTAAGATGAGTGAAGGTCGCTACATAATCTACTTACCCACATCGTTGAACAGGGTATGGAGTGATCTACACTCACGTAAACGCAGAGTTTTCGTGTACATTGAAATCCCCTCGGACAAGAACAGCTAGAGAGGCGGTAACCGGGTAGATCATGGTTATACACGTAGAATACAGTCGCCAATTGAAACCTTGGAGTAAGGGGGTGGGTCATTGGTTTCTGTCTACTTTTATTTGTGTAAGTGAGGGTTATGAAGGCTGATGTGCTTGATGTTTTAACTGTTGAAGCTCATGTACTGGCTTCTGCGCCGAGGTGGTGGAGTAGGTACTATGTTTGGCGTTACAAGAACAATGTTCTTAGATACATGGTTGGTTACAATAAGCTTGTGAGTGTTTCGTGGGCGTTTGCTAAGATTGATATGAGGAAGTTTGAGAGTACTGTTGGTGAAGACTATGATGAGCTGGTTCGATTGACGGTGGATGCTGAGAAGATTAGTGACTGGGTTGTTGAGAACTTCAGTATGGGCAAGTACTTGGAGGTGGTTAACAAGCCTCGTATTGGTAAATCGTCTGGAGTGATTTACGGTTTGCTTCGTTTGCTACTTGAGGATGAACGATTCGCGGGAATTAGTAACTACGTTGTTTTCGTAGTTGCACCAAACAGGCGATTAGCTGTTAATTTGTACCGGTATCTTGTTGGACTCTGGAATGTTCTGGGTCGTGCGATCATTAGTGCAGGAAAAGTGGTTGAGATGAGCGAGTTGACTAGAAAAGTGGTAGTGATGCGGATTTATCAGCTTCTTAATCGGGGTGATCTGGCTCGCCGCATCAAAGTAAGACTGTACATTGGTGGAGCAGATTCCTGTCTTCTCAATAAAGTTAAACACTTTGTTGATAAAGACTGCATTAACTGTAGATTCTTTGAAACTGGAAAAGTTCCATATAATGCACCTCTGCTAGATCCATGGGCACTTAAACTCAGTGGTTACTGTCCATTTGCTGTTTCTAGAAACGACGGTTTCATAAGAAACTCCATAGTGGTTACCACGTTGCACAGTTTCCTGTACTACTTTTCACGGCTGGTTCCAAAATTCGGTATTAACAAGGTCATACTGGTTTTCGACGAGGTTTTTGAAATCTACGAAAAGTCACGAACAGTTGTCAGAGAAATTCGTGAAGAACCGTGGATGAATAACGAAGTAAAAGAAGTAGTAAAGAAATGGAACGCACTTGTGGAAAAGCTGAGGAAAAGTCTCAAGGATTACCACGTAGAGAGAATAAAACTAGTATCAGAGAGGCTGAAAGCACCGGTAAACTCGTACCTTATGAACGCTATATACACTGGTATACTCGATTCACTGGACTTCCCCGATCTACGGTCGATCAGGAGTGAGATGGCTCAACTAATTAATCACCTCGTAGAACTGCGCAAGAGGTCGTGTAGCAGAGAGGAGAAGATCAGGCTTGGACGCTTGATCAAGACAATGGAGTTAATGCTGAGTTGGTCTTTTTACATTGTTACAGGAAGCGGAAATCAACTAGAAAGGATTGTTCTAAGGTTTGAAAACCCAAGAAAGTGGCTTGAGGTTAATAAAAGAAGTATGGCTAGGTGCAGATACAGATTCTACGGAACGGGATCTCCGCCTATAGTGTGTGGTCCTGGTAGTATCATTAACGGTATACTAGAGAATTGGAGAAGTCGTGGTATTAAGTTCGGTGTAATAAGTACGTCTATATTACCCACAAAGGTTCCTGGAGTTCCATTCGTTGGAGGTGGATGGGTTTATCTACTTCCTTCAAGAGATTTGACTCCAAGTAGAAGCGAGATTAACCCGGTTCAACGTGTTACTGGTATTAACCCTTGTTATGCACATATTCCCCTTATACTTAATGCTACGCTACATGATAGTGGTACAGATGTAGTTATTCTTAGCAAGGATCAATTGCTAAAATTTCTAGATTGGCTAAGAGGTACAGTTAGTTTCGAGATTGTCGGAGACTTGGATAGAGGAGTAATAGACTACGTTGTAGTGAAGAAACCCTATAATAAAGGTTACCTCTACTTAATGTATCCGCATGGAAGATGCTCAATGGGTGTTGATCCACCGGTTGCAGAGGTGGATAGGGTTTTTATTGTTGGAGGTGTACGTCGACCTCCACCAACGATTGCACCGGTTGATGTACCGAAGTTAGCTCGCTTAATGGTGGATTGTAGTCTTCTCGTTTATACTGCAAATGGAAGGGGTGTACTGTTAAGAGGCGGAGAACTATCCTCTCTGGGTTTCACTCTGCTTCACAACGGGTACATCGAGGTTTACGACAACTGGGACTTCTTGTATGATGCCCATGTTTTAAGACAAGTTCTTGGTAGATGGTTTTTTGCTGATGTGAAAGATATTGTTTTCGCTGGAAAGTTTGCTAAGTACACCCATTACAGCGGGTACGTTTCGTACACGTCTTACCCGTCTCACAAAATACCATGGGTGGTTGAAAAGTGGAAAAGGAAAGAGATAGTTAGTCTACGTGAAGTCTGTAGGTATCTTAGGGAGTTGAGTAGAAAGTACAAGTTCTGCCTTGTGTATCCTAACTACGACATGGAGTTTGTCAGCTATGAGCTCGAGTTCACTACCTTCGTGTTTGATATTAATAAGGTTGTTTGGAATTTGATGAAGCGTGAGCGAAGTCTGTACGAAGCTTTACGTAAGATTCGTAGATGTAATGGGAAAATAGAGAACATTGCATGGGTTAAACGCAAGATTAGAGAAGTGCTATTTTACATTGCTAACAGTGACAACCCTCACCGCTTGAAATGGCTAAAGCGCATATACAAGGAACAAGGCTTTATAGCAGCATACAAGAAGCTAATAGAATACCTTAGGCTAGAGAAGTACAAGCCACTTCTCAAAATACCCACTAGATACCTGAAAGAAACCTCGATTTAACTTATCCAGAGGACTCCACGAACGTAGGCAGTAAACCATGGATACTGGTGTTCAGTCTTTTGAACTCAGGAAAACCCATTAACTCCCTATGAGATGCCGGATGATGAATAATAGGCGTACGGTTCATAGCTTAGTTGTTCTAGATAGGAGTTTTGATTTTTACCATCGCATGAGCAGTATCCATACTGATTCTCTGCTGTACAGCTTCCTGGATTTACGTAGCAATCTACTGTACAAGTGTTGAACTAACACCTCTA
>JAWAXJ010000137.1:0-3842 GCA_038896955.1 Desulfurococcaceae archaeon | reverse complement strand
AGAGGCCGAAGTACTCATTGATCGGCTTCTGATAGGCTTCAACTCTACCCTCTAAAACATCCGTATATTTTACAGGCTGGCCTAAGTAGGCAGACTCGTATATCGATTCACATATGGCCTTAGCCTTAAGCCCTTCCTCACCGTCGACTTCAGGCTTCCTCTTATTCTCAACGGCATCTAGGAAATCGTAGCATTCTATGAATACTCCATTCATGATGCCGTATGGGAAGAGCCTCCTCTTCCCTTCACTGTCTAGAGAGCTTAAATATTCTCTTTCAAGTTCTCTCATAGAGTATGTAATCTTCTTAGGCCCGTCTTGGATTATGATTTCAGCGTTGTCAAATGGACCGTGAAAAACGTCGCCGTGGTCCAGTAAGCATCCTCTACTACCGTAGTGTACAACGTTAGTGTAACTGTACCCTGGGGCTGCTATAGTCCAGCTCCAAGTACATATTAAGCCGTTTTTGAAGGTTATCATAGCTATCCAAGTGTCTTCCCGCTCATCGTAAACTATCTTGTCGCCTTTCTTATGAGGCCACTTTTCAAACTGTGTTACTCTAGCGTATACTGTCTCAGGGTCTCCATATAGGTATCTCAAGGTATCGGCGAAGTGTGCCCCACTATCCATAACCATTCCTCCACCACCAAGCATTTTCTCAATTCTCCAATGCCAAACCCTCTCCTCGGATGGGTTTTCCCAGCCAGCGTGTTGAGCGAAGAATAGCCTAGGCTCGCCCAGCATTTTCCTCTCGTTTATAATCCAGTATGCCGTCCTCTGGCTTAAACCCCTTCTAACGTTCTCGGCTACCGCGACAATCTTATTATACCTCTTGGCTGTCTCTATTACAGCCTTACTAGCCTTCACGGTTATTCCAAAAGGCTTCTCAACCATTACGTTTGCACCAGCTTTTAAGCAAGCTATAGCGGCTTTATGATGCTCTGAGTGGGGTGTACAAATATCCACGGCATCAAGCGACTCCTTGGAAAGCATATCCTCTACACTACTGTAGACTCTTGGCTTAGAGTTTTGACTTTGAGCAGCAATATTAGCAAACTTTTCAGCCGAAGCCAACACGGGGTCGCACATAGCCGTAAACTCGAACTTCTCAGGCTCCCTCTGTTTAATAGCCACGTAGGCTCTTAAATGGGCTTCAGCCATTCCTCCACATCCAACGATAGCGAGCCTCAAAACCATAATGACACATCAAACTCTTCATAGTTTTTGATTTAATATAGCTTTCTATGAGGCCATATTTCAAAACACGGAAAAATAGTATCTACCTCTTGGTGGAAATAATCTATCCGTAGAAGGTAACCTTAGGTGTTCAAATTGAAGGTGGGTATGTAGGAAAAAATAGGGTAGTGGAGTTTAATTGGGTCATGCTACTTGTGGGAAGAATATGAAGAACGATATCGCTGCCACTAGAACTTCCAATGCTGTTCCAAGTATGAAGCCTCCTACAAAGGGCACTACTTTCTCCTCGTATAATTTGCTTCCACCGATTTTCAGTATTGTGTACTTCACTATTCCATCTACCAGTGCCACAAACCATACGCCGTGGAGTGACCCCTCCCAATCCCAAGCAACTATCGTTACAAGCGGATCTGGTAGCCATAGGATTCTCGTAGACAAATACCTCATAATCACCATGAATATGAAGCCTACAGCAATGTAGATACCAGCCTCACTCATAGGCGCATCGACAGGTCTATTCCAGAGAGACCAGTACCACCAACTGTCTTCATCGAGGTCGGCAGTAAGTACGAGACTTCCAAGGCGGAGGTTCCCACCATAAACCCCAGGTATGACTACCTGCATTATATGCGCAAAAAACATAGATGTGAACAGCGACACTGCAAGGACTTTAATTACGTTTTTAACGCTCGCTCCTGTTAAGCTTGCCAAGTGGTAACTACCTACCGTAGTGTAGAATGAGCTTCCATATCCCGAGAGAGCTCGGTGAGCAATCCAATGTCTATTCAAAGCTGGGGCTAACGCTAAGTCCGTTGTGGTTATCGGTGGACCGTAACCAGTCGGCCAGACAAGCATTCTAATGAACCCAGGTGTAAAACTATAACACGGTGAATTCGAAATGCTTAGCCTACCCCAAACTTGAGTCATAGAAACCCATGTTATGATCGCTGTAAGTGTAACCGCGAACGATGTCCAAAGGCTCATGCCGGTATATGCAAAGAATAATATCATCAGTATGAAGCATACCGTGAAGATCATCCAGGCATGTCTATACCGCATCGGTTCCACCCGGTCTTCTGCGTTCTTACCAAATGCTGCTTTCAAAGTATTGGTTAAATATTGTCTTTCAAGGAATATCGTCATGATAAATATTCCGAGAATACTACCTGTAAGTATACCGTGGAAAGCCAACGGTGGGCTGTCATATGGATCTGGAGGACACCAGTTTCTTCCGCAGAAGCCCACATTAGTTATACCTGTGTAGTAGCCAGAATAATATGCGATGTACAAGGCTACTTCAAACACTAGGGTGTAAAACACCATGCTAAACAAATAGTGAACAGGTACTAGAAGCATTAATGCATACAGTGGGGGATGTTTAGCAAATCCTAAATTCCAAGGCTGATCAAGTGGTGCAACTTGATGGCATCCAGGTCCACATGTATTCGTACGCCAGCCATATATATCTGGAAACCATGGGAATAGTGTAATGCCGCTAAGCGGTATAGCTGTTAACAGTCCTATTAAAAACCCTAAAATAAATGTCATCCTACCAGGCCATTCGCGTTTTTTAACATTCTCCAAACCTAGAATCGAGCTGTACGCTACAGTAACCCACGGGAATGGTAATCGTTCAACGTCTATCCACTCTCTACGAAAGATGCTGACAAGGCATATGCTTATACCTCCGAAAATCGCAACTATTAGCGTATACCATACTACAGCTGGAAATAATACACTCCAAGGTAGAGCACTAATGCTTCCAGCACCGTAAAGGAGTACTTCAGCTGAAGTTTTCGGAATCGCTACAAATTCTGGGACGTATCTCAACACGGACTCTGACGTTTGTGCTGAGGCTAAAAGCATACCAATATCCCACCACCATGGATTGTCAAAAGATGAAAAGTACGATGCACACAAAGTAACTATGTAAAGATATACTATATTCGTCGTAGTCAAATATCTCCGCATATAGGGCAATTTCATAAGCATAGCGGTTAGTAGGAGCATTACAAAAGGCCACCCCATGAGATCTAATCCCGGTGTCGATATTAGAACACTGACGCTTTGAGTACAGTATGCACTAGGTGGTAGCCAGAAGATGAACATGTTAAAGAGGCATGTTAGCACAGCGCTTAAAGCGAAGACCGTTAATAGCGTACCAGATTTTACTTCTTCATTGCCAGACTTACTTTCAAACCGCTGTCTTTCCACTTAAGACCACCGAAGTTGAATAGATTCTCCCTCATAGTATTTATGGTTTTTCGTAATCAAAATCAAATAAAAATGAGGTTGAGTGGTTTTAGAATGGTATGAAGAATCTTATGGCGCTTATTACTCCACCAGCCAGTATCGCTAGCGCATATCCGAGTAGGAATCCAGTAGCCACAGGCACTCCATGCTCTTCGTAGGCTTTACTACCTCCGATTTTAAGCGTAAGAAGCTTAAGAACCCACGCAGCGGTAACCATAACCCATATTCCTTCGCTTATGCATCTTGAGCCGAATGTTAGTAGGAAGCCATATGGGTCTAGTGGGAATGCTACGAATCTAGCGTGTAGCCAGCTTAAAACCCAGATTACTACCATACCTGCTACGAAGTTTGGTATCCACGGTCCCCCACTCATAACTTCTGGCGCTATTCCACT
>JAWAXJ010000136.1:0-3849 GCA_038896955.1 Desulfurococcaceae archaeon | reverse complement strand
TTGTAAAGCCTGAGTGATGCGAAGTTACATTAAAGCTCTTCAACTACTATTCCAACTCTCACTCTAAACCTCGATCTACCCCTAACCACGTCTAGCTCCACAAATCCTCTGTCTATGCTTTGCTCGATTGCTTCTCTCAGGTCGCTAACCTTCCTCGTTGGGTTTCCATTGGCACTAACTATTATGTCTCCCTCTGCTAAACCGCTTCTATCGGCTGGGAACCCGGGTACTACTCTAACAACAAGTAAGCCCTCGTTCACCGGGAGCTTGTAGAGTGCAGCTGTAGTTGGGTTCAACGGTGCTACGTAGACTCCTATCCATGCTCTAAGAGGTCTACCGTACTTCGAGATCATGCTGATGAACCTCTTAACAGTGTTTATTGGTATTGCAAACCCTATGCCCTGTGCAAACGGTATTATAGCTGTTGTTACTCCAACAGCTTCACCATCAAGATTAATCAGAGGACCCCCGCTGTTCCCAGGGTTTATTGCAGCATCCGTTTGTATAACGTCCTCCAGTGTTACATCCTGCCCGTATATGGTTCGTCCAACAGCGCTCACAACACCCATTGTCACAGAGTTCTCGAGTAAACCCAGTGGTGAACCTATTGCTAGCACGATTTCTCCAACCTCCAGCTTATCCGAGTCACCCATTCTTATCGGAACACCGTGCTCAGCAACCCTAAGTAGTGCTAGGTCTCTGAAGGTGTCCACAGCTACGATTCTCGCATCGCTCATGTAACCATCACTAAAGACCACGGCAACCTTAGCAGCGTTCTTCACCACGTGAGCGTTCGTAACCACGTAACCTGGTGCAACTATGAAGCCGGAACCGAATCCACGAACAGGCTCATAGCCAAAGAACATCATTGGATGCGGTACTTCCGTTAAAATAGTAACAACGGATGGTTTCACCTGCTTAACAACATCTGCTACTCTCTTACTCAGAGCCCTTAGATCCATGATTCAACACTCATGCACGTGTAGCTAAACACCAGTATTATACCTCAAACTAATAGCGTTTAAAAGAGAGCTTTTGTCCAGGAGCCTACTGTAGGCTTTAAGCTCCGTTTTCTTGTTCAGGGTTAAAGCAGTGTACTTTTCTCTTCCCGGATCAAGGCTGATCAGCACGTAACCTGATTTAACGTTCGCGTTGAGAGAGTTCTTCACGTAGCCTAATCTGCTGGCAATGTCCATAAGGATGTCCCTTCTTACCTTAAGCCCATAGTAGACTCCTCTGAGAACAGCTCTATCACCACGTGGAAGTGGAAGAAGTCTCCTCAAGGATTCCCTCTGGTAGGATAGCTCAGCGAGCTCTCTTCCAGCTTCTTCTATTTTCTCGTCCAGATGCTTGAACACGCTGGCGATATACCTGGAGATCTCGTCCTGATCGCACGCACCCGGCCCACGCAGAACGTGGAACCCCATTTCGCCCGTGTAGGCTAGCTCATCCGCTTTGATGGGTAGTTTGAATGTTAGTAGCATTCTGCAGTCTGGCTTATCCCTGTACTCGGCTTTAACGTGCTGGTACATCGAGCAGTCGAAGACGTAGAGGTCTCTGCTACCATGCGGAGAGAGAAGTGCTACTTCAGCCCAGAAACACAGCTTCTCCGAACCACAGTACTTTTCAACCAGGTTTTCACTGATAGCAATGTACATTCTTACACCGGGAACACTCATGCTTACTAAGGGTGTTCAACCCCTAAAACTACCTCTTGATCAGGTGAACAGGTTCTCCGAGAATGTACTCTGCTAGGTCCCTCAGAGACTCGGATACCGTTAGATGCGGGTAGGGTATTCTCCTGAGATCCCTTGGTTTCAGTACACCAGCGTAGAGAGGAATGTAGGATGATACCACTTCCGAGGCGTTTGGTGCTACGATGTGCACACCGTATACTCTCTCGAAGCTCTCATCGTAGAGTACTTTGACAAAGGCGTTCTTGTACCCCTTGATCCTAACCGATGACAGGTAAGCAAGAGGTACTCTCACCTTGACGTACTTAACCCCCATGTTCTGGAGCTCCTTCTCAGTGTAACCTACTGAGGCTACCTCAAGCCCAGTGAAGATCGTTATGGGTACCAGCTTGTAGTCCAAGGTGAACGCCTCCTCAGAGGCTATTCTTTTTGCTGCCACAAGACTCTCCAGTATAGCCTTGTGAGCTAGCAGTGGTCCACCCACGCAATCTCCCGATGCATATATACCCCGCGCTGCTGTCTCCATGTACTGGTTAACCCTCACGAATCCCTTTGAATCAAGCTCTACACCTGCATCCTCGAGACCTATCCCAGCTGTTTTCGGCTTTCTCCCAACAGCTACTACAACCTTGTCGACTTTCAGCTTCTCACCGTTCGTAAGCTCAGCTAGGTACACACCGTTGGTTTTCTCTACCTTAACAACGCTTGTTTTCTCGAGTACTCTAACACCGAGCTGTTGCAGATGAGTTTTAAGAGCTAGCGCAACATCCCTGTCTGTGAATGGAAGTATGTGATCGAGAAGCTCTACGACAACAACCTCGGATTTGAACGAAGCGTAGATGTTAGCTAGCTCTACGCCTATTACACCACCACCGACGATGAGAACACTCTCCGGTTTTTCATTGAAGTAGAGCGCTTCTCTGTTGCTAACTACGCCTTCGCCGTCGAACCGTGCAGCTGGTATATCAGCAGGGTCTGTTCCAACAGCTACGAGTATGCTTTCTGCTTCTAGCTCTCTAACTCCGTTCTCTGATCTCACTTCAACTCTTCTTCCAGATCGTAGAACTCCTTTACCCTGGAAAATGCTCACATCTCTTGCTTCAAGCAGGTGCTTAACCCCTTCTCGTGCATCCTTAACAATGCCTTTAACCCAGTCTACTATGCTACTCCACCTGTAGTCAACAGTTGCACCCGTTTTCTCGAGTGCTCTGAGGGATTCCGCTATTGAGTACAGAGCTTTACTGGGTACGCATCCATAGTTCGTGCACTCTCCACCCAGGTGGTGTTCTTCGACTACTGCTACCTTTAGACCTCTATCAGCTAGGTACGCAGCAGCAGGGTATCCTCCAACACCTGATCCAATGATCACAGCATCGTACTTCACTACAACTCACCCTTCATTCTTCTAACATGAACTCTCCACGTTGGGGTCACATACCTCGGGTGATTGGCTCTGACAACGTCAACCCTGGAGACACTGGTGTTCACTGGCCATTGCTTAGCTTCACTCGGATTACTGTAAGCGATGTTACTTATCTCCTTCAACCTCTCAGCGTACTTCTCAACGTTCTCCGGTGTTTCAGTCTCGGTAAACTCGGTTTGGAGAGCTTCTTTAACAATGAGCGGGAAGTACATGGTTGGTGCGTAGTAGCCAGCGTCGAGTAGCCCCTTGGCTACATCCTCCGCTGTAACACCCGTTTCATCAGCCATGGGCTTAGCGCTTAAAACTACCTCGTGCTTTCTGAACCTTCCCTTGCCGTAGGGTATTTCAAAGCCTCGAATGCCTTCCACGAGCTTTACGAAGTAGTTGGTTATTAGAACAGCGTGCTCTGTGACGGTTCTCAGGCCCTGTGGACCCATCATGAGTATGTATACGTACGCCCAGACTAGTGGTATCGTGTTAGCGAAGAACGCTTTGAGTAAACCCGGGCTGTAGGGTCCAGGGCCTTTAACCCTGTAAAGCCCCTTCTCCTCATCGTAAACCACCAGGTATCCTGGAATAAGGTCCTTCAACCAGATGCCTTTTTCCGGGTCTACTGGCCTGTTCTTAATGCAAATAGGACCAGCCCCTGGTCCTCCGCCTCCGTGCGGTGAGCTGAAGGTTTTGTGTATGTTTATATGTGCTATGTCAAAGCCCATGTCACCAGGTCTCGCG
>JAWAXJ010000135.1:0-3859 GCA_038896955.1 Desulfurococcaceae archaeon | reverse complement strand
CTTTGAATTTTGAGTAAGCTTGGAGTGAAAATGCAGTTAATAGCTGATATAGGAGGATGATATAGGAGGAATTACTTAAAGAACTCTAATTGCGGAAGCCTAGTTGCTGCTAAGATCGATATTCACCTTCTCTATTGCCAGAGCCATCAATAATGTAAGATTTTGCAGAGAAAAGTTTAAAGGCAGTAAATAATATTAATGAGGAGTGTCTATCTTCTTATGATGAAGGTTAAGAGCCTTTGGCTAACACTTCTAGCAGCAATGGCTTGGCTTTTACTTGCTTCGGAATTAATACTAGCTTGGATATACCCTCCCTACGGGTATACTTCCGGCGCTCAAATGCAGCAGCTTGGTGTTGGTGGAACTACACTCTCTCTGCCACAGAATACGGAAATATCGTATAGTATTTTTGTGAAACAAAATGAAAAAGTTGTTATAGAATTGAAAAATTACATTGGGAGAGCTCAAATATGCGTAATTACTGATACTACGACTCGAACTCGAAGCTGCACCGACTTTAAGACAGCCCCTGTGAAGTTAGAGCATACCTTTTCTTTCTCCGGCGACACAGATGTATTTATAAAAGCGGATACAACTACCACCGCAGTCCTCAGCTGGGATAAGCAAACCTGTTGGCTCATCTGTTCTTCGACAAACGAGGGTAAAACACGGGATAATCCAATGCCTATAAGGGCCAGTGGATTTTACGGTGGTGTAGAGGCGACTTTCGGTAGCGAGAATCGGCACTACTACCAGTATTACGTGGCCTCGAATCCTGAATTCTGGAACACACCTTTCTCTTTTATTGCATCCATAACGGGGTCATCCGGTACCGACTTCGACCTGTACATCTACGATAGTAGCAACAACCTCATAGCACGGGCGACACGCACCTCGTATCCTGACTACGTATATGTTAAGGCGTCGTCAACGGGACATTACCGGGTTGAAGTAGAGGCTTACACCAAGTCTTCTGGTCTGAACGAGTATAATTTGCAGGTGGCTAGACCTTACATACTCGAATACCAGCTCTCTACAACCACCATTAAACCTGGGCAACAGTTCACGATTCGTTATAGGATCCTGAACCCCTTCAGGCACAACATCGACGTGTGGATAGGGGCTTCAACACTCATAAACGACGGGTATAGAGATAGAATATACGATTTGCCGGCCACTAAAGTTACGCTGGCACCTGGCCAAAACCAGGTTCAGGTAAGCTACGTTATGCCGAAGGATGCTTTCCTAGGCAGGCATACACTTTTGATAGCGCTGTGGGGGCAGATGAGGAGCGACGGCTCGCTGGACATTAACTTTGACGGGAAGAGATACGATAATGCTTTGACCGTTGCAGTTCCTCAGAATCCAGAGATAACTTACACTTCCGCGAGTCCCAGCACGTTACCTCCCGGAGCTACCACGACCGTCACTGTGAAGTGGATCTTCTACGACGTATGCGCTGGGGGCTGTATAGTCAAAGCCAACGCGTTCGGCAGCTGGGCGAAAACAACGCAACTTGCCGTGATTTACAATGGACTTGATGGTAATTACGGTAATGAGCAGAGCAAGAGTTTCGCTGTGCAACTGCCATCAGATATACCGTTGGGAACCCACTACATTAGGGTGGGCTTCTGTTACGCCTACGATTTCGCGAAAAGTTACGACGAGCTATCTGGGTGCACTTACAGGGATATACCGATACAGGTTCAGAAGATTAGCACTGCTGTAACGATCAGTCCCTCGAGTTTCACCTTAACCTCTGGGCAGTCGCAGTCTTTCACTGCTCGTCTCACCGACAGCTCTGGCAATCCTCTCGCAAACAAGAAGATTACTTGGTCCTCGAATATCGGCAGCTGCAATCCGGTCGAGAGTTATACTGACTCCCAAGGTTATGCTAGCACCACGTGCACAGCGCCTCCCGTTTCTTCACCCACAACGATGACCGTAACGGCAGCTTTCGGTGGCGACTACCAGTACACTCAATCTTCGAAAACGGTGAGTGGAACTGTAAACCCGTCGTCATACTCTGTTACTGTCGACCCGAATGGAGGAAGGGTTTACGTTGACGGAACTTCCATTACTGCGCCTAGAACGTACACTTGGACGTACGGTTCGACGCACACGCTAGACCCCGACAGCGGGTACTCGCCGAGCGACGGCGTCAGGTTGATCTTTACTCAGTGGTCTGACGGCAGCACCGCTGATCCTAGAACTATCACTGTAACGGGTAGCGCACAGTACGTGGCTCTATGGAGGAGGGAGTATCAACTGACGATCAGTGTCACGCCATCAGGTGCTGGCACTACTTCGCCCGCAGCGGGCCAGTACTGGTATGCTGAGAACAGCGCTGTTACGGTCACGGCCTCGCCCAGCAGTGGCTACGTCTTTGACCACTGGGAGGTAAACGGTGTAAACGCTGGCAGTTCTCCCACCATCACTGTAACAATGGATAGGCCGATCAACCTCGTAGCGGTATTCAGGCAGCAACAGGCGCCGAAGTTCAGCTTTAGGGTTGTTGTGAGAGGCGGCGATAATAGGATTTACCATAGGGTGTGCACTGATGCTGCCTGCGAGAGTTGGAGTGCTATTGCGGCGTCGGCAGCCGACACTCCCGGAGTTGTACTTCTTTCGAACCAGCTCTACCTAGTTATCAGGGGGCCGGATGACGGTATCCTCTTTGGCGTGCTGGACTTGCAAACTGGAAGCTTCAGCGGGTGGGAGAGGATAGGTGGGTCAACACCCTCGAGGCCGGCTCTAACGACCGACGGAAGCAGGCTTTACTTGGTGGTTAGGGGGCGTGACGACAGGCTATACCTTAGAGTCTACACGATCAGCAGCGCCACTTGGTCCAGCTGGAGCGTGCTTCCCGGATCCACGATAGATGGCCCCGCAGCCGCTGTAATGGGAGGCAGGCTGCACCTGGTTGTTAGAGGGAGAGATGGAGCTAGCATTTACCACGGGCAGTACGACCTATCGAGCGGGCAGTGGCTGGGTTGGGCTCTAATCAGCGGTTCAACGCCGAGCGTTCCAACGTTAGTTAGTGACGGAACCAAGCTCTGGTTGGCGGTCAGAGGCAGAGATAACAGGATTTACATTAGAACGTGGAGCGGTTCATGGGGGAGCTGGGAGAGAATACCCACAGGTTCAACAGATGCTAGCCCCGCTATTAAAGTGATAGGCTCGTACTTGGTAGTCGTTGTAAAAGCTAACGGTGGTACTAGCATCTATTATTGCTTCAAAGATCTAACAACCAACTCCTGGTCCAGTTGGACTAGAATGAGCGGATCCACATCCAGCTCACCACTGACACCTTAAGACCATAAAAATTGATTAATCAAAAACTTTTTCTTTTAACATTTCATAACCCAGAACCCATAATGCTTAAATAAGGAGCTCCTAATCTTTTCAACTGATGAGGGGAGCTTTCATCAGAGTGATTCCCCTCATCCTTATAATATTACTGTTGTCAGCACAGCCTGCTTTAGCTCAACTTTTGGGACGGTGGGTAGTCATTATCGCAGAGTTGCCTGATGAAGATGCGGAATCATGCTATGTTACTAGAGTTATAGACGGTGATACTGTGGAACTGGAAGACGGTAGAAGAGTACGGTTGGTGGGCTACGATGCTTATGAGCTGAGTGAACCCAAAGGACCTGAAGCTAGGCAAGCCCTTCTGGATCTCCTTAAAACTTTACCTGGTATGTGCTACTTAGATATCGATGATCTAGAACCGTATGACAAGTATGGTCGAGTGCTTGGTTACCTATGGTGTCTTCAGGGTTTCGGTGCTACTCGTTGGTACAGAACGGCTCCCATAGTAAGTATTAACAAGTGGTTCTTAACAAAGGGCACTGATTAT
>JAWAXJ010000134.1:0-3881 GCA_038896955.1 Desulfurococcaceae archaeon | reverse complement strand
CTCAGATCCCTCGGCATAATGAGAGACGATGGAACTGTAGACTACAGTCTTGTCTTGGAAATACTATCCATAGCTAGGAGTGATGAATATCTTAAGAACGCTGTACTGAGGTTTGTTATTCAAGAGTTTAGGGAAGATATTAGGAAAATGCTCGGAATAAGCTTCACAGGCATAAAGCTTGAGTGGAGTGAAGACTTCGAAAAGTTTCTTGTGGAACGTAAGAAGCGTAGGAAGGTGAAAGACCCGGAGACCGTAAAGTACTACAGAAACCTCTTCAAGAGATACCTAGAAGGAAAAGAACTCTCCGAAGAGCTAATAGACTACATTGTCAGACATCAGAACAAATGGCTTAGGAACGTGTTCAGACACTACGTACAGTACCTATACCATAAGAGAAGAATTCCCCCAGAAACCTTCGGCTGGATAATGGAGGTAGTCCCCTCAAGAGGATATAGACTAGACGTAAGACCCTACCAGATCTCCATAGAAGATGTTAGGAAGACCCTAAAGTTCTTGAAGGAGAACCACAGACAGTACTACACAGTATACAGAGCAATGCTTGAGTCTGGAGCAAGGTTCGAACACGTACTGGAGATGATAAGGACGTGGAACCCTAGAGAAACTGTAGTTATAGAGTCCATAGACCTAGAGGTGGAGAGGTTAGTGTGCTTCGATAGGTTCTGCAGGTACTACCTAGGTCTCAGAGGTCACCAGAAACCGTGTGAATGGATATACATGTCTAGAGGTACTATAGAGCTCTTGAAAACACTAGCACCCAAAGATATTGATAGGAATAGTGTTAGAAGGTATGCCAGGAGGTATAGCCTAACCCTGCCGAAGATGTTTAGGAAAGTCTCATGGAGGATAATGGTTCAGACTATGCCTAGGGAGGTAGCGAGGTTTATCCAGAGCAGGTTCGGAGAACTAAGGGTAAGTGAGGCGAGGTACGAAGACCTCCTATCAGAGGCAGACGAATACTACCCCAATACCTAAACACAATCTCACCCTTAACTGATTTATAAACGGCTCCCATACTTCTGTAAACGGAGTATAATCAAGTGCGCCCATCGCGGAGTCTCGGATGATGAGACTCTTGAGAGAGTGAAGTAAGTCTTCAGAACAAGAAACGATGAAAAGTTCTGCTACCAGTTATACGGACAGATATTAAAGATGGTCATTAGGGGAAGAAGGCCTACTTCACATCACGGGCATCAGACTCTTAAACCAACTCTTAAACCAGCGGTAGAAAAGTACGAAATAGCCTTAGTCCACACAAGAGCAGAATACCTATGTATCCTCTTAGACGCACCAAAGAGAGAAAATCTCGGTGAAGTACTTTCATGAAAGAGAAGAAGCCGGAAGAAAGGTGAATATCGAAGTCCAACCTTCCGTTAACCTTGGACACGGTCTTCTCGTTGTGAGATCCCTCATCACCGCTAGCAATGCGGCTACCGATCAAAAAAGATGAGGAAGAGAGCAACCGATGAGATAACCGTATGGTGAAAAGACAGCGGGCAAGAGGAGAAGAAAAGAAGAGCGGGCAAGCTACTAGACAAAGAGCTGTGGAACAAACTGAGGTTGGCCGAAGGGCACAGGTAGCTGAGGCTATATCACTACTGCTCAAGGTAGGGAAGACAAGGATCGACGGGTTACGCGAAGTCTACATCAGGTTCGTTAGGCGAATGGTTGACTCCAAGAATATTGAGAAATATCTGAATCACTTCGTTCAAGGGGCTCGTGGAGAGGGAGTCCACAGCGAGATATCGTTCCCAGAGAAGGATCTCGGAGATCTGTTCGACCTTTAGCGATCTAAAATGCCTCTTAGTACCTCCAAGTCCGTGGAAATTCGAGAGGAGCATGGGGGAAGCGAATAGCAAAACAGCATCAATTTATGTCAATTTATATAGACTTAGCTCAGAGCTGAGCCTATAGGTAGCATCAGACATCAAAACTATACGCTCGAGAAGTACGCGGTAGACACTCTCGTACATACCGACCAACAAGCCACAGCACCGCTAATATAAGCGAAAACACGGAAGAAGACACGGTGTGAAGCATGCCCTCACTAAACCGGTGGGTCATAGTCGCCATAGTTTTAGCTACACTGAGCACCGCCCTAACCTCACTACAGCCCCTCAAGGCGCGGTGGCCCGAGGTAGTGAGCTCGGCTGTTGGAGCAGTCGCTGGAACCGTGCTGGCGGTGTGGATCGTGCGGAAGGTAGGAAACCTCAGGAAGGTCAAGAAGAAGGAGGCGAAGACCTCCTCCTGAGGTGCAGTATCGCCGCACGGATACCGCCGAAGCTCTCGATCGAGTGCCCCCAGCTGTCGTGGTACTTATTCCTGACTGAGGCTTGAACTTCTTTTGTTTGCGCGGGGATGTACACATAGTAATAGTATTAGATTATCAAATTATCAAAATAATCTGTGTATTGGATAGTTCTCTTTTACCTCATAGTTAGCTAAGAGAGATTGAGATTATCTTAGTAGCTTGTGATAACCTTCTTTAGCCTGATTTAGCATATCCATATATTGGGAACAACTATGAGTTTAGAGCAAGTGTTATCTTGTATTAAAATACTTGGTGTGGATGTTAGATTATACAAATTACTTGAAAGTACTGAGAATTTTAGTACCCATTTCTATAGTATCCATGGTAAGATATACGCAGGTGGATAGCTTCGATTTTGATTTAGTTGTTTAAGTCTTCATAGATAGATTTCCTGAACATTTATATACCTTTCCTTCGATATAATACTGCCCGAGGTGTATCATATGCGCCAATGGAAGTTCGCATAGCTATAGATTTATCGAAGTGTGCTGGCTGTAGATATTGTGAGCTCTGGTGTTCATTCTTTCACGATAAGGTGTTTTCGACGTCGCTATCTAGGATAAAGATTGTGAGAGATGATCTAATAGGGATGGACTACCCTATAGTATGTAGACATTGTCTGGAGGCTCCATGTGTATCAGCCTGTCCTGTAGGTGCTCTATATAAAGATGAGCAGGGCATTATAGGACTTAACAAAGATGCATGTAGTAAGTGTGGGTCATGTGCTGAGGCATGCCCCTACGATGCTGTTTCTCTAAATCCATTTGATGGAACACCGTTGATCTGTGACCTATGTGGTGGGAACCCCATATGTGTTAGAAAATGTCCTACGAATGCTTTATCGCTATACCCATTGACCGAGATCACCGTAGCCGGTCCGAGTATGATTGGGAAGAGATATCGCATTGCGATAAACGAGTACAAAAGGTTGCTTGAGGGGTGGGGGGTTAGTGTCAGGTACGAGTAGACTCTATGGCTATGGTGGAAGGATCCTAAGGATAGACTTGTCCAATAGAGAGACTAGGATAGAGTATGTGAATGAGAAACTAGCTAGAATGTACCTAGGTGGTAGAGGTTTTAACATCACTAGACTCTACTATGAGGTAACCCCGGACGTAGATCCGCTATCACCTAGCAATAAGCTGATGATCGCCACAGGTCCTATTGCTGGAACAGGATTTCCCCTTGGTGCAAGACTAAACGTAACCGCTAAATCACCTCAAACAGGGATATTAGGCGATTCCAATGCTGGTGGACACTTTGCTGCTGAGATGAAGTTTGCAGGCTTTGATCAGATAGTCGTTGAGGGGAGGAGTCCTCGCCCTGTCTACCTATTCATAAGCAACGATTTTGTTGAGATCAGAGACGCTGAAGGGCTGTGGGGCATGCCTATATCGAAGGCATACGAGGCTCTTAGAAGAGAGATAGGCGATCCCTTCGTCCAGATAGCGTTGATAGGTCCTGCTGCTGAGAACGGTGTGAAGTTCTCGGGAATATTCTTTAACAGAGTAAGGCCTGCTGCAAGAACTGGGCTGGGGGCTGTAATGGCTTC
>JAWAXJ010000133.1:0-3900 GCA_038896955.1 Desulfurococcaceae archaeon | reverse complement strand
CTTGGCTTACAAGACAGGGTAGTTAGGAGGAAAGAGGACATAGTGAGAGCACTTCGCAGAGATCTGGAGGATTACAGTGCTGTAAGGTCTAAGCTGAGAGAACTTAGGAGAACCTCCATAGAGCTACTGAAAGAGGCTCTTAGATCTTGAGAATGAATGTTCCAAGCGTTTTTTGCTCTGGTTGTGGTATATGCGTAGTTGTATGCCCACGTGAGGCATTGAAGTTGAGCTTCTCGGCTCAGGGACACTTGAGGCCAGCTCTAAATAAGAGTCTCTGTGTTGACTGCGGTCTCTGCGTGAGAGTATGTCCTTTCGTGGATGTACCTGGCGAGGGAGAAGTAGTTGTGAGTGGTTTTACAACTGGCTTGATCGGCAAGTATGTGAAGGTGGGATTAGCTTGGTCTACCGATGAGAGAGTCAGGTTCAAATCGGCTAGTGGTGGTGCTGCTACTTCTATTCTTAAGTACTTACTTGAGGAGAGAATAGTTGATGCAGTTCTCGCCCCGAGGATTTGGGTAAAACGAGGTATAGTCTTCGGCAGATACGAAGTAGTTTACGACCCGAAGGAGGTAGTAAACTACGCGGGCTCCATCTACGCTCCAGTAGATATCACTAAGGCGCTGAAGGAAGCCCTCAAGAAGGAGTTACGTATAGCCTTAGTGGGCCTACCGTGCCAAATCAGAGGGCTACGTAAGTCCCTCCAGTGCCTGCCACACCTCAAGGATAACATAAAGCTTGTTTTAGGTCTCTATTGTTATAATACACCCAGCTCTAAGGCTGCGGGATACGCAGTCAAGACGCTACTGAAGGTAAACCCGGAGAAGGTCTCACGTTTAACCTTTAGAGGACACGGGTGGCCTGGATATGCAGTAATTGCCACTGATGACGGTAGAACGCTTAAAGTCCCGTCGCAAATCTTTTATGGTTCTGGACTCGGTCAGTACTTCTACGGGAAGTCATGCCTCATATGCCCTGACCACACTGCTGAGCTCGCCGATATCTCGCTAGCTGATCCGTGGACCTACAAGAGGGGTATCGGTGCTGGTAAGACCCTCGTTGTTATTCGCACAAAGCCAGGGCTCAAGATCCTTATGAAGGCTGTTGAATCAGGGTACCTGAGGTTTGAGGAGATTCCAGAGCTCTACGCAGTTCAGTACACTACACTACTCAAGAAGGCAGTGAAGACAATCTCTAAGAGGGGTTCCAAGTACCCATACGTCATTCCATCTAGCATCACCACAGTTCTCCACGAGATCGACTATTTAGTGGGTAGTAGTCTCGCAAGGGACGAAAGACTGTGGCCTCTCCTCAGACTCTACGCAAAGGCTCGACACCACATATTTAAGCCTCTGGTCACCCTCGACTATTCCCTAAAGCTAGGGTTTACGAGGGTACTAGCTAAGGTTTCCAAAGCGTGGATCGTTGGCTGACTGCTTAGGTCATTGCTTGAAGCAGTGTTAAAGCACTCAGTAAGCTTCATGGTTCTCGCTGGTACATCGCAGTTTTACTTAGAAAACACCCTTCGGGTCCTACTAGTTTGTACATACAGCGTAGTTCACATGACACTTTTAGGCTAGTCAAGTTCAACAAGATTTTGTAGGATTTCCTAAAAGTAGTAGGTTACGAAAACCTTCCTGGAGCAGGAGATAGGTCCTCTAGAAGCTCTACACTGTTAAAGCCTTTAGGGTATTTAAAGCTCTAGGAGGCTTAGATTACGTGCTTCACAAGTTCATGAAGCGGGTGGTACATGTTTCAGCGGATATAGATGTTCTAGTGTGCTATGAGCACTTTTTGAAAGCCGTAAAAGCGCTGACGGATATGAGCTTCAGGGTAGAGGTTCTAGAGCTCTGCACCGTGACAGTGGTTAAAGGTGAGTGAATGCTCGCTAAAGGAGGTGGAAACGATCGAGGTAGACCTCGCGGGTGCGGAGACAAAAACACTAACTAGGAGGGCTAAGCTGTAGCTACGGTAGTATACCATGTACAAGGAGCATGTGTACTTCTGTGTCGTCTTTGGTAGTTATCATTGCTGTAGTCTCACCGTAATGAACACCGGTGTTTTACCGTACGTGTCTTGCTAGCTTGGGACTTCCTTCCAGGGAGTTAAGGGAGTCGCTATAATCTATAGGAAGAAGCGGTGAAGACTCTAGCGCTTAGATCGAGTTATTTAGGCTAGGAAGCTAGTAGAAATCATTGAGCTGGGGTCGGGACCTGCACTCGAGCTTATGAGTGACTTAGAAAGACCTTAGAGTCGAGTGTTTGAGCGTAGAGTGTGTTTCTGAAGTTAAAAATATAAAAACTTAATCATTATGTTGATATTTGAGGTGTTAATTTGGTGAAGCCTATATTAGTTGCTGCTATTCTAGCAGTATTCCTAGCCCCACTACTAGTCTTAAGTGCTGCCACTTTCGAAGCACTAGAATTATCTCAGAACTCCTTAATAACTGTAGATGGGAATCCTTCAGATTAGGGAGACTACACCTGCACAGAACATAATACATACACATACACAACAATAGCTAGTGTACAGCAGTGGGTCTGGTGTGACGCATTCGGTGATGAGAGAACAGATTTTGCGTCCCCAGACAAGCGCGTAGACTTGATACAGTTTAGAATAACTGGTGATACAGATAATCTGTACCTACTATTCATATTTAACGACATGAGCGAATTTAACATAGGCGATGACGGAGGAACGTTCATGGCTTTAACGATCAACAGAAACGGAGAAGGCTCTGGAGCTTGGTTTGCTGGCGATTCAGACACTGTAGTGGATGAAGATGCGAGGTGGCTGTATCAAATAGTCGTGAATCTAGCTGATAGTAGATTCAGAAATCAAGGCCTTAGGAGCTTGATAACTAGTTTAACAAATAATTGGAGCGGTGTTTTCTATATAGTTGATGACGGTTGGGGTTTCCAGTCAGATAGTGCTGTTATTGGTGTAAACTTAGATCATAGGGCTGTTTAGGTAGGGATTCCTTGGAGCGTGATTGGGGGAGCACCATCTAGCGAAAGCTTCTTCTTAAGACTCTCGCTAATCACTGCTCGTGGCTGGAGCAACTACGAGAAGAACGAGGGTGGGACTTGGGATATAGGAGGGTTTGGCACGAGCGACGCCCTCGACGCTGTGACTACGACAGGTCCTAACACATGGGGTGAGGTGAAGGATGGTGTGGTAGATTATTATGTTGACGTATACTTCACTACTGAACCACCCTACGTGCCGATACCTGAGCCGCGGGTAGTTAGTTTAGTAGTTGGTGCTGTAGCTAGTGTTAGTGTGGGGTTAGGTATTTATCTGAAGCGTGTGAAGGAGTAGAGTAAGTTTTTCTTTAAGTCTTCTTCCTCAATGTTTGCTTTCTCAACATATTCTTACTCGTAATTGTTTGTTTTACTATGTTGTATTTTCTATGTAGGGATGTAGTCAGCATAGTTATTATGAGTATTGTGATTGAGGTGATTATCGTTGGTAGTCTAATACCCCATGGAGTGTAGTTGAGTATTAGCCCTATGAGTGGAGTTACTGCGAGTGATAATCCTATGGATAGAGCAACTCTCTCCAGTGGTGTTAAGTCTCCCTCACGCGGGTATAGTGCTTCGACTAGCGAGTATCCTGGCAGGAATAGGATGTAGATTGACCCAAGCACGTACCTGGCTGGAGTGAGTACAGGTAGGTATTCAGTCACGTACACAAGCCCCAGAGTCAGCACGACTAGGGTCACAGAAACCCAGAACCAGAGAGTGTAGTCTAGTCTGAAGATGTAAGACACTAAAGTTATTGGCGGGTCTGGATCTACTAACTTCAGCTTCTCTTCACGAGCACTAACCCAAACTTCACGGAGTACTGCGTATTTACTAGTTCTCTTCTCAAGCTTCTTAATCACGTATTCCTCTAAAGTAG
>JAWAXJ010000132.1:0-3905 GCA_038896955.1 Desulfurococcaceae archaeon | reverse complement strand
GAGGTGCCGTTCCAGTACTCCCAGACGATCGTTATACCCGAGTAGACACCGGGGGTCGTCAGGTAGATCTGTATAGCCTTGAACTTCTGGTTCCCACCGAAGTATATGGCGTCCCCGGCTGTCGCTGTCTGTTGGGGTGGTAGTAGAACATCATCCAGGGTTTCAGGTGATGTCGGATCTGAAAATCTGGCGTCCTCTGTCTCATCAGTGTAAGCAGCTGTGTTAGCGTTGTAGAAGAACACCTTGTCCGCGTCGAAGAACCTCCTCGACGTGATGTACTTGATATACTCGTAGAATTCGCTTAGAGGTCTCCCAGCCAGGTTTATCTCTAGGTCGTATGGCTGTGGGCCTGCACCATCCCCTATATCTTCACTGCATGTTTTGACCGAAATATCTAGTGATCCAGCTACTGTAGCTGATACCCCTCCCCCAGATATGGTTTCGCCAACTTGGAATGTGCCGACGACCTGCCCTAGAATAAGGTAGTGCAGGTCTGGGTCGTGTTTAAGAACGTATGCTGTAGCCCCGCTTGTCTGGCCTGTTATCAACGTCCACTTCTGGAACGTCCCAGTTTCGTTTGAAACGTTCAGTCTACCGCATACTTGTGCTACCAGTATGTCTGTGTAGCCCATAACAGTGCTTGCGGGCGTCACGTTGCTGATGTCTGAGGCTGTAGATAGGGGTGCAGCGTTTCTACCACCCGCGCTTAGGTCGATCTCATAGTAGTCCTGCGTATCCAGGTATTCCCTAAGGAATATGGTGACGTAACCGTTCCTAATCAGTTCCCCAGCCTCTCTAACCATTATCAATACATCTATGTGGTGTGTCCCCCACCACTTGTCTATCTGATCTCCAACCGGGAAGTATGCCTCGTTAAGGGGGTAGACGCCGTAAAACAGGTATATTACCGAGTCTGGTCTTATGCTACCAAGCGTGTAAACGTTGGACCAGAGCCATTCACCCGTTTTTCTCCCATTTGTCGCTATTACCCCCTGACCCGTTCCACCTGAGATTGTTAGTGTTTCACCGTCCTGGAATGTTTGCCCAGCGACGTTTACCCTAACCCACCAGAACCTGTTCGTATTATCGTAGTCCAGCAGTATACCCGTGTGCCCGGAGGTTCCTCCCACAACCGTCTTACCAATGTCTGTGGGGACACAGTTCACGTAGCCCGCTGCTTCGAATATTATCTTGACTATACCGTACTTATACGTGTTCGCGTTCCAGTCCGCGGTGGCTATAGCACCTCCCTTAAGGTACTTGAAGCTGCTGTAGGGTATGAACCACTGGTTCACCAGCTGGTAGTCTGTCGGTGTTCTAGCAGTCATGGGGATCGGGTCATCCATGTATTCTGGCTCGTCGAATACATCCATCAGCCAGGAGTAGAGCTGGTTAACCGTGTAGACAGCCCCGGTCCCTATATACTTGATAATCCTGTTAACGGTGTCTATCGACCAATCGTTTTCGATAGGCATACCAATAGAATTATCTCAAGCCGCCTGGATTTAAAGGTTAAAGGTTGTAGTTGGGGTCTGGAAGCCATACAGCTGCTATATCCAGGTCTGTTGAAGGCATCGTCATCGTCACCTCGTATGGCAGCCACCCAGCCTCCCTCGCCCTGACTATTATCGGGAAACCGGTTGGGCCAACATATGTTGTAGTAGCCTTATAGTAGCCTGGGTTTAACTCATCCTCCACATCTGCATCTTTATTCATTATCTCCTGCATCGTATCAGCTCTATGTATTGAGACTCTAACGTATTTCTTTGGCTCCTCGCCTGTCTTGACTTTGCGGACCGTTAGAGTTAGGGCTGTCTGTATAACAGTGTTGCCGGTGTACGTCGTCGGGTTTGATCCGTGGACGCAGTTTACCGTTACAAGCCCGCCGCTCGTGTTATCGATATCGTAGGTATTTCCAGTAAAGAACATGGAGTCAAAGGTGTATGTTCCCTCAGCAGTTATTCTGACTCCGTATGGGCAACCTATGAAGTCACAGTTGGAGACGTGGTGGTCGGTGCTCGAGATGATTATACCAGCATCGTCAGCGTTTATGAACTTTGAATATTTGACTGTGCATGTCGAAACCTGGACTGGTGCTGAGGCTTCAAAGCTTGATGTTAAGACCTCTCTTGTTGTCGAGTATGTTGGGAGGCTTATGGTGCTTGCGTCGAAGAAGCTGCACCCGTATATGCCTAGATTGGTTATGTTCTCGTCTGTAGCTATGAATCTGAACGGTGTAGCTTCAGGCGCCGTTCTGAAGACGCATCCAGAAATACCCGCGGTTCCAACCTTGGTTCCAAAGTAAACGGATGTTTCGGCCCCAGGGTTACCCTGAATCACGATTTCGTAGAAGCCTGATGGAACAATCGCTGGTTTAAAGACGACAACCTGGTTTGCATCTTTGAAGTAGGTTGACTCGCCGCTTACGGTGCTCCCGATTAGAAGCCTGCCCTGAACAAAGTATATGCCGTTCACCTTGTCGAGTATACCCCACCTATTGGCTGCATCGGATTCGGCGGCGTATATATCTTCGAAGGTTGCGGGTGAATCCGGTGTCCCACCCTTGATCTGAACGTATGTACCGTATCTCACAGCGTCAACCCAGAGGTATGCTTTGCCTGGGAAGGAGCCGTTAGCCCTGATCTCAAAGGATGTTATAGCCGCCAGGTTTGGAGGGGTTGCACTCTGCGAGTTCGGCGGGACGCTTGTGTGGACGCAGTGGCAGATGAATCCGTTGTGGGGTAGGGTGTCGCTTCCAGCCACGTTCCATAGAGCCCAGTTTCCAGCAGAGTCTGTAACTTTAAAGGTTAATCCTCCGTTAGCCTTCGTGTTAAGCCATCCAACCTTACCTAGAGCGAACCAGAAGTATATGGCTTTACCCTGGATGTTGGTTGGCACACATGAGAAGGTCCAGTATCGTGTGGTTGAGGCTGCAGCTAGGTAGCTGTATATGCTTCCCGTCCCCTGGACAAACTGGACGGTGTCGACGGCTAAGCCTGAGCCAGTCCAGTCGGTTAGAGAGTCTGCTGAGGATGACCCACCGGTTGCACCGACGAAGAAGGCTAGGTCCGTGGTCACCGTCCCAGCCAAGTCAGCCACCCCTCAGGAAGTCTTCAGCCTTACCCTGCTCCGATATATCGAAAAGCTCCTGAAGACAGATTGGGCATAGGAATTTCGCTACAGTCTCGATCTTCACGTTTCTCTCTTCGAAGCCGGATTCGCAGTACGTGAAGTCGGACTCATAAAGTCTAAGCTCCCTAACCTTGAGGAAAGATATATCCGCCCCGCATCTGGGACAGACAGCCATAGTCACTCAATTCTAAAGAATTGGTAGTCGAAGCTATTTAACCCTACTGTCTGCTGCAGGGTAATCTTTATACCGTATCTAGCCGGCTTCGTAGCTATGTATAGGATTGGGAAAGGCTGGGGGCCAGTATAGGTTCTCTCGAAGTACTTCTCGTAGCCGGCGCCGTTTATATTCACGTATATCCTTACCACGACAGAGTTGCTGCCTGAAAGCTCCTTTAAACTTATATATCCCTCAAGATATCTTAGAGGACCCTTCTCCTCGTCTGCGACGACAACCTGCTCCGAGCCATCCGCGGCTAATGTTCCCTCCCTGAAGACGGTCCTCGCTATGCAAGGGATCGTGTACACCACGGCTAACCCTCCCAGTACCCGACTACAAACCTGCATACCCCTACACCGGCTGGGTTCGAGACAACTATATCGACGAAGTCGTGCTGGGATATGGATGCACCCTTGTAGGCTGTGAAGACGTCTGACAGAGTCCCGTCGGTCTGCCTAAGCCTGTATGTCAGGCTGGAGTCGCACCGCTCTATCGTAAGCCACCTGTACACCCGGCCAGGGATCCTCAACATGAGAGGCTCATCTGTACGGGCTAC
>JAWAXJ010000131.1:0-3926 GCA_038896955.1 Desulfurococcaceae archaeon | reverse complement strand
GCGACGTTCTCTCAGTAACCACTTACGTTGTTCGAGAGAGAGGTAGAGTAGAGGTTAGAAGATTGAACGTTGTAGTAGCCGGAGTTCTGGACAAGTTCGGAGGCGCTGTTTTCTTGAACCCCGATGAAAGCTTGTTCGTACCTCTTGAAACACTTGAGAAAGCTCTGGGTGTTAGAGAATGGAGTGGTATTATGGTTCTAGTTTCATCACCTGATGTTGTAGATGCTGTTTCAAGAGAAATCGCTAGAACCTACGGAAACAACGTTAACGTTATATCCTTCGTAGCTATAGCCAGAACGGTTTCCGACGTGGTAGCCGCCGTAGACTTCGTCACCTTCGCTGCTACCACATCAGCATTCGCAGTAGCTGTAGCAGGAGTTGCAGCATCCATGATCACCAGTGTAATGGAGAGAACCAGGGAGATAGGAGTTCTTAAAGCTATTGGATTCAACGACAAACAAGTGCTACTACTAATACTCTTCGAAGGGGTGATCATGAGCTTAATAGGCTACGCGATAGGTGTTGCACTTGGAGTTACCGGTTCAATAGTAATTGCTGAGAGTGGAGCTAGCTTAAGAATCGGGGAGATCTGGGAAATCCGCGCAGGACCAAAGTTCACAGCTGAACTCTTCGCTAGAAGCGCGGCTATGACACTGAGCGTTGGTATTCTCGGAGCATTGTTCCCCGCTTATAAAGCGATGAAGATACCTCCAGCAGTAGCGTTGAAATACGAATAGAAAGCCCCATTGATAACTCTACGAGTAAAAGCTCTAAAGATCCATGACCCGGGTACTCAGGGATGAGATGACGTAAAACCAGATGTCCTCAGTTTTTCTTCGGGAGACTGCTTCCGATCTGCTAGCATCTCAGTACTTATACTGCTCCGGTAAGCTCTTTGTACTCGGCGTAGTCTAATCCGAGAAGAGAAGCGATGGCGTGAAGCTCTTTTCTCACATCCCCTGGTATTAGAACATGGTGATTTGAAACAGCAACTAGTGGTATTTTCTCCGCGTTTACATCAAGATCTAGTATAAGCTGCGTTCTGCACATTGTTTGATACATTAAACCGCTCACTAGTAAACGACCGGTACCAGCTAGTATTACCGAGAAGTCAGGGCTCATGGAAACAGCTGTGTACACGCCAGGTGCTAGCTCACCAGCTAGAGCGTACGGGTATCCCGATTCAAAGTGAGATGTGATCCTGAACTTCCTAGTCATGTTCAATGCCACAGTACAGTGTGCAAAGTACGCTCTCGTACCCTCGAACCTGGAGGCGTTCGCAATCCAACCAGTGTAGCCTGTGAGAGCCTTCGATATCAGCATCAACGCAAGGCTGATCAAGTCCCCTTCGCAAGCCGTAACTACACCTTCGCTATTCAGCAGTGCGAGTGCTAAGCAGGGTGTTAAACGGTGCTTGATCAGGTAGGGAAAGCAGTCCATTGCTATACCCTCGTAGCCTCTGGTCTCGGCTAAAGACCTGAGCACAGCGTACACTTTACCTATTTCTGCGAGTTTTTCAGCCGGAATACTAGGCTCGGTTTCGCTGAACACGCTCACGAAGTGCTCTACGTAGTCCTTCCTTGCTCTCTCCAGTTCGGATTCGAACTCTTCCAGCGACAACACGTCTACTCTAGACTCGAAGCGCGACTCGAAGTCCTCAGCTAATTCAGGCTTCTCCGTGTAGGGTCCCACGAGAAGAACCCTGGAACCAAGCAGCGAGGCTACAGCCTTTGCAACGGTAATCATCTGCTGTACTCTTAGAAAGCACTCAGTGGACTCAACTTCTCCGCAGTGAAACAGCCATGTCCATACACCTTCCATGTCCAGCTTGGACCTAGCTGATACAGCTGATGGTAAACTGTTGTGCTCACCGTGAGCTAGTACGATAACCCTATTGTAGTTAGCTGCTAACGCAAAGCTATGCATCAACTTACTGGTACCACCGGTTAAAGCAACAAATACTGGTAGATAATCCGCGTATTTCCCGGCAAGATCCTTAGCTTCCTCCTCTGATGTAACAACGGATGAGTACTCAACTCTAATGCCTGTTTTATCAATGTTACTCCTAATGGTATCAAGTACACGCATATAGTACTGCTCTCCGTGAAGCCTTGATGCAAACGGAACAACAACTATGTTCTTCAAGTAAATCACCAAATGCTTACCTATAGGAAGCTACGTTAATATGCTAATTCACAGCTGAGAATCAAACTTGGAAAAGTTTTAGTACTTCACAGCTCAGCTGCCTCGCAAACAGCTTGGCGAAGCCCTATACGAGTCAACCTTAAAGGTGGTTTCATGTATGAGCAAAAATCCTGGTAAAGAACCTATCTACTACTCTCAACACCCTTCAAAGCTTTCATACTTTATCCGATCTCCCCTACCTGACGGTTGTATTCTCATGTAACGCAGCTATTGTTCCTGTTCAGGGCTTTTACCATTCTAGCTAAAAGTTCTTTGTTAACACGGCTACGTAGATGTTGATTATGATTATGCCGTAGATCTCCAGTAGAGCTACCGAGGGCCATTTAACCAGTAGAGCACCTGCAGGCCCTAGAACAGCCAGTAGTGCTAGCAACGTAGCGTGTGTTTTCCTCTTCTCCACTACCATTCCAACGAGAGTTGCTAGTAGAGCAAGCCACATTTGGATGAAAAACCACACTGAGACGAAAACATGTGGTCTCGTTCCACTTGGGAATACCCCGATCAACGCCAGGAATAAGCCAGCTACGAATACCTGTGCTGATGCGAAAGTGTGTATCTTATTCGTAGACCTGTAGGCTAAGTAGAAGGAGTAAACAGATGCTACAGCACCCGTAGCAATCAACCCCGTGTTGTAGATCCAGGGGAGATTAGCCCGCCGTGGATCACCGAGATCACTGAGAGCGTGCTTAAACAGGTTAAACCATGGGTTATACGCGATCGAAACAGCTATTACAATCCAGGCTAACACTACAGCAATTAAACCGGTGTATCTCCAGATTCCTACGAGCCTTTGGGAGGTAAACATTAGAACACCTCTGCGAAGGGTGCTACGTGCAGTAGTACTGTGGGTAGTAGCTTAAATGCTTCCGCATACTCAGTGTTTATCGCTCTCCCGTTGAGCGCAGCTGTAAACTTCACGTAGAACTCCCAGTAGCTCCAGTTGGAGGTGAATTGCGATCTATGGGCTTTAAGTGCTTCAAGTTTCACTTCAATCGTTTCAGTTATATCGTGGTAGTAGTTTGGTCTATGAGTGTAGTAGAAGGCTATGAACCTAGTACTCCAGGGTTTAAGACCAGCTCGAAGATCCTCCTCGTTGAAGTGGGGGAGACCAGATACCAGCGCAGCTTCAGCAGCTAGTAGTCCAGTGTGCCTGTGGTCCGGGTGAGCTTCGTAGGGAAGCCATGGATCCGGTGCTAGAACAACATCGGGTTTAAGCAACCTGAACAGCGTTATCAGCCTGGATCTAGCCTCTGCGTCGTAGGGCATAAATCCATCCCTGTAACCAAGCCAGTATACCTGCTTAACACCCATTAGCCTAGCTGCCTCGAGTTGCTCTTTTCTCCTTATCTCCGCGAGCTGCGATGGATGCATTTCGGGGTCATATGTACCAAGACCACCATCTGTTGCCACAACTATGTAAACCTCTTTACCACTACGAGACAACGAGGCTATTGTTCCACCAGCTCCAAGCTCACAATCATCCGGGTGTGGAGCAACGCAGAGAATTCTGTTGGACTCCTCAAACGCTCTGGCTATGTTCACACCCAGCAACTTCTCCACAGCTAACCTAACGGACTCTTCATACGGAAGTTTCATTAGCTCCTCTAAAACACCAAACAACTCGTTCAACGCATCCATCACCATGGTTCACAACGTGTTCTGAGGGTTAAAACTCCGCGCAACTGAACGCTGTTGATTATGTTCAACCTCAACCATGGTAC
>JAWAXJ010000130.1:0-3930 GCA_038896955.1 Desulfurococcaceae archaeon | reverse complement strand
TAGTGCAAGGTGAAACACAAGCTCGTTATCAGGCGATCTTAGTACAAGATCCTTTATTCTAATAGGTGCATAGGGTGTTACTGCTAGTACAAAGTGAGTTTCATTAGCGTACTTTATCGATATAACCGGAGGGTATGAAACAACCTGAACAGTGCTGATAACGTTGTTTACTTGATCATTGATACTCTTAGTGTAAGAGGATATCCACGTGTGAAATGCGAACATTGTTCCTATGACTATTATAACAGCTAAGTAAGCTCCTACTATAGATTCTACTCCCTTCATGGAACCCCGTTTAAGGATGAATAGCTTAAGTCAAGGAGAGCTTGATGAAACTATTCCTTTTTGAATCCGTGAGATCTCGAGCTCTGCTACTCGTACGTTCGAAACCTTAAAATACCAGCTATTCCACCGAATGTTCTGGAAAACCACTCACCCTCTGGAAGATCCTTGCTTATTACAACAACCTTCACGTTCTTTGATGAAGCTTCTTCAAGCCATGATGTAACATCGTTTCGTGAATCGCTTACAAGTAAAACTTTTAATAATCCCTGCTGTAATGCTAGTTTAACCTCCTCTTCGCCGTAAACAATAAGTCCATCGTCCTTTGCCAGGTGGTACTTGAACTCTTCCAGGTGCTTCAAAGATTCAGCGTACTCTTGGTCTTTTAGCAGATCTCCCGCTTTCATGATTAGCTCTCTTAGTCCAGCTTCACCTTGGTAGGCTACGTCTATGAGCTCTGGTAGTACTATTTGCTTTAACCTATAGTCCAAGTAGTTACCCTGTAGGAAATCGTACTTTGCATACGCGGGTCCACCGATAATTATTGCTTTCAGTTTACCCTGCTCCAGTAGTGGTAGAAACACCTGGTTTGCTCTTTCGCCAACATCCTTGTAGAATTCTTCTACCATTTGCTCTATGATCCTGTCAAATCTCCTCTGGCTTTGACCACCTTTGTGGTGTTTACCGGGAACATATCCTTCCAGTTCATCAACAACCTCCAATCTATTACCCTTGAGAAGACCTATAGTTGCAGCATCTCTCTCGATCAGGAGAATACCAATTATGTTGCTCTCCGAGACCATTTCCTCCAGGAACTCTACGTGAAATACCTTGTCCGTTCTGTAGAAGAATACGGGTACGGGCTCAGGAGGTATAAGCATCACTACAGTTGACTCACCTGTGTCGGGATTCATACCTGCAAACAGTACTAATCCCTTATCTGGTGCTTTGGGTATCTTGCTTAACCTATCATAGGCTACGTTTAGCGCCCACTCAACAGCGTTCCTTGTACGTTTGAGTTTGATGTTCTCGGCTACGGAGATCTCCTGTCTTAGGAGAGCGAGAACATCGCTTATGGGTCTTCCCGGTGGAATGTACAAACTTAGTAGTATTGTTGCATGAGCTCTCCAAGTAGAAAGCTCTCTTATTATTTCTCTAAGCTTTTGCTTGTCGACTCTTAGCTTTTCCAACTGTTCATCGGTATAGCTAAAAGCTCATAACCTTACACCACTTGGTATTCCACTAACAACTGTTAACACTGTAATTACTTAGATTTAGGACCTGCCTTCATCAGCTTCTTTGGCCTCAGTGTACCCTTGGACTTGCATCTTCTGCACTTCTCTGCTCCCGGCGGGTTTAATGCACCACACTTTCTGCACACGTACTTGTTCAAAACACGCAGATGCACTATTTTCAGCAGCTCGGGGTCGTTTATTGGCATAGTAAGCACCTACTACCTCATATACCCGTAATAGGGATTTTAAAGCTAAACTTCTAGCTTAACACTTCTCAACCTCTCGTATATAAGTTCTTGCTCCTCAGGTGGGTACAGTGATACTGCGTATTCAACTAGCTTCAGGTTAAAGCCTCTGCGTTTAAGCTCTGCTAGGTATTTCTCGAGCTTGTCAAGGTCTGTACCTTGCCTTGCTTTTAAAACGAGATAGTACTCCGGTCTAATGGACTTTATTCTCGTTGAGTCTATTCTGTACTCGACTGAGTCCTCGAGAAGCTCCATCGGTATATCTATGTCCATGTAGTTCTCGTAGAACTCGATAAGCACGTAGCCTTCCTCCAAAGGGACCACTAGCGCCGGTAAACCTATTTCTGATGTTGTCAACTCCCATCCTTGCTCCGCTGCAATTTCTTCTAGTTTCTCCCTCTCCGATAGGGGGCTAAAATCTAGTGTAAAAACATCAATGTCTCCGTCGAGTTCTGGGTAGTTCAAGTACAGCTGAACGGATGTGTCACCTATTACAACTCCGCTTATCTTCCACCTGTGAAGCACGTTAAATATATCAGCGAGCTTTGATCTCTTGTACTTCAAGTTCACACCAGAGTTAACAAATACCTAAAGCACATGAATTATACTTAATAATACTTTCCATTAAAAACAGCATGATTGATGCGAAACAACTGCACCGGTGTTTAACTGTGAGTTTCAGCGTTGAGAGAGCTATGATGCTACAGAAAGTTCTCTCCGAGAAAGCTCTCCTAAGTATTCGCGAAGGCACGCACCTTGATCTGAGCAAGATAAGGTTTATAGCTGGCTTTGACTCGGCCTATAAGGACAGCAAACAGTACGCTGCAATAGTAATCTACGATACGAGTTCACGAAACATCGTGGAGAAGGCGTTCAGTATAGTTGAAGCTCGTGTTCCATACATACCGGGGTTACTAGCGTTCAGAGAAGTTCCAGGGTACATGAGAGCGTACTCAAAGCTCACGGTGAAACCCGATGTTATACTCGTAGATGGACATGGCTTGGCACATCCCAGAGCCTTCGGTATAGCAACTCACATTGGACTAGTTCTCGAGAAACCCAGCATAGGTGTAGCTAAAAAGAAGCTGTACGGTGAAATAGTAGAGAGCTGCGGGAGAAGACTCATTAGAGCGCACGGCTTAATAGTTGGAGAAGTACTGAAACACGGAAGCACTGAACTCTACGTAAGCATAGGCTACAGAGTGAATCTGGAGGACGCTGTTAACATAGTTAAAAACCTGCTTACCAAAGAAGCAAAACTACCAATACCGCTTCAGGAAGCAGACTCCTACTCAAAGATGCTTAAACGAAAGTACTAAAAACCAAGAATACCTAAAACCACTAGGGGGCCCGTGGCCTAGCCTGGAGAGGGCGCCGGCCTGCGGAGCCGGAGGACCCGGGTTCAAATCCCGGCGGGCCCGCATACGGTAATTTTCGTTAAGAACGATTGTTATAAGAGCTGTATTCTACTGATATTCATAGTGAATGCTTAGTCGAGATGAATGCCGCCTTGAAGGAAAACAGTATACTGCTAGTTGCAGGCTACGGAGGTCACTCGGGCTACGCTTACGCTGTAGCGTTAGAGCTTGCTAAAACCGGGTTTAGGAACAATATTTTCCTCATAGCCGAGGAGTACTCTTTCCTAGCTGAGAAGTTCAAGAACTTGGGTAGAGTTTACTACCAAGTGCTACCTAGAAGACCCGGAGAGCCCTTAGTAAAAGGACTTGGAAGATGGATTAAGGCGTTTTTCCAATCCACTCAGCTAATATTGAATGAGCACATTAAAGCTGTATTCGCTGGTGGATCCAATTTCTCCATTCCACCGTCTCTAATAGCCATGATTCTCAGGAGAGCAAGAGTGTACACTATTGAAGCGATAGAGCACTTTTCTAAGCCTTCGAGAGCTGTTAAGTTCCTCGAGTTTTTTGGAGCAAAGGTGTTTCTGCACTGGGAAGAGCAGCTGAGAATGTTTCCAAAGGGGATTGTGGTTGGGCCTGTTTACGAGCCTCCCGTTTACGAACCCAGGGATGAAGGCTATGTGCTTGTAACGACTGGAACAATTGGGTATAAGGAGTTGTTCGACTCCATTGAGAGACTGAAACTAGACAATGTTGTTATGCAAACAGGAGATGTGGATCCAGAGCCCTACCTCAGGAGAAACCCTTCGT
>JAWAXJ010000129.1:0-3978 GCA_038896955.1 Desulfurococcaceae archaeon | reverse complement strand
GGTAATACATGTGCCAGAGAGCCTTCAGCAGTACGTTGGTAGGCTGATCGGAAAGCAGGGACAGAACATCAGAGCAGTTGAAGCCGAGCTCGGTGTGAGGATCAAGATATCGCAGACTAGTCCGCCGCCCGAGGACGTAGCGATAAGGAAGAGGCTTCAGGAGCTCCTCAAGAGGGTGGTGTGAGTGGTTGATACTCGAGTATCACAATTGTATATAGTTGAGCTGAGAACGCGTGGGTGGGCTGTCGGCGTATCGTATACTCCCGAGGAGAGGATTCTGACGACCATCTACAGGTTGAGCAGGGAGCAGAAGAACAAGCTACAGTACCTCAAAGTGAAGTTCTATCGCGCGCTAGACAGGCTGAGCGTTTTCACTCTCGGTGAGAAGTACGTCGTTTCGCAGAGGGACCTTCCTGAGGTTGAACGAGTGTTTTCCGAGATCTACGGTGAGTTCGTTGAGCTGAGGAAGTCCTTCTACGAGGACATGGCCGGCAGGTGGGATGAGATACAGAAGAGGCTCGAGGATAGGCTGAGGTCTATGGGTCTACCGACGTCTAGGATCCACAGACTGAAGCCGTCGGATGAATCTTTCTTAGATATGTACTACGTTGTCACACCACTATCTCTGACGATAGACCAGCTCATCAACGTCTCCGAGGAGTTCGAGAAGCTAGCTAGGGAGAGGGATGAGTACAGAGCAATAGCCAGGAGAATCCGTGAGGAAGCAGAGAGAAACCTGGCGGAGGTTAGAAGAGCGTACGAAGACAAACTAAGGGAGCTCGAGAAAACCGTCGAGGAGCTCAAGAAAGCGCTGAAGGAGCAGTCCAAAGAAGTCTACAGGCTTAGGCTGAAGGCGAAAGAAGTTGCTAGCGACGCTGAGGAGATAGCCTCGTTCCTCGGTCCTGACACGCTTGAGGATTTGAAGAGTAAGCTGGAGGCGCTTAAAGAGTTCTTCGTGAGGTGATCAACATGAAGCTAAGTGAGTTTATCGAGAAGTATCCTGGGTACAAGCCTTACGTTGAGTTCCTGAAGAACTTCTTCGAGAAGCCAGTGGATGAAATATATGTATACAGCTTCGGTGAAGCCGCTGAGCTCGGCTACGTAGCAGGTGAGAACGTGATGGGTTTTGCTGATCCTCCAGACAAAGTGTTCTTCAGGGAGATGCCGCCGCCATTGCATACATTCATACACGAATTGATACACCTATGCAGGAAACCGCCTATAGTAGGCGAAGAGGTATATGCGTACAATTTAGTTAATCTAGTGATATTCTGTGTTGAGAAGGGAATTAAGTGCAACCCCTTCGCGCTGTTCACTCTAACAGTTAACGATATAGAGAGAGTCTTGAGGAAGTACGGAGTTCAATCCATTGAGGAGTACTACTTAGTCTTCGGTATCATGCCGTTTGACTACGTAATAGATTTTGATGAGGAGGGGAAGATAGTTAGGATAAAGCCTAGCGGGGATTTAATTAGAGATTCACATTATGAGAGGCGTGTTGTAGAAGTGTTCGTAACAGAGCTGATCGCTGGCATACCCTACTACACCGATGAATCCCTCGAGGCAAAAATACTGTTAGACTTAATTCGCGTAGCGGGTGGGAGCGGGTGAAAGCGGAAAGCTTATTACCCTCTATACCAAGTTTCCCACTTGGGAAAGGTGGTTAGGGTTATGGATAAAGAGGTCTTGATAAAGAAAAAGGATGAGGGAACGAAGGTTAGAGTGCATAAAGAAGCATTGAAGTATCTATATTTGTTCAAGGCTGAGACTGGGAAACCACTCTACGAGATACTAAACGCTGTAGTCAAGTACTCGTACGAGAACGAGAGCGTGAGAAGAGAAATCATAAGAATACTGATGTCTTTCAGTGGGAAGTGATCGAGCTATGGGAAGCGGAAAACCAGTTTACAGCTCATACAAAACAGGGTTAAACACTAGTACGCATAATAAGAACACCCCGAAAAACCCAAGCGATTTCTCTAACGAGTACGTTGGAAAGAATGTTAAGGTTGTTCTCTACAACTCTGTCGTGGAAGGAGTCCTCGAGAAATCAACTAAGTACTGGTTCAAAATAAGCAATGGCGGGAGAACAGTGTACGTGAACAAAGCGTGGGTTGTTTTCGTTGAGCCATCGCTATAACCATATTCTTATCTCTATGTACTCAATATAGAAAGTACTTGTAGAATGTGTTTTCCACAATTTTGTGGAGAAACATAGTTAGAACGTTGCGCATTCTACTACCTGATTTCCCCAAAATACCCCCTAGGGGGTATTTTACGGAGTAAGGTATATAAGCTATTAACGTAGTAATAGTACGTGGAGAGTGTAAACATGGTTGAGAAAGTCGTACCGTTTGAAATAACTTGTCCAAAGTGTTGTTACACATGGTTTACTAAAGGGAGACTGAAGTACATTACGTGCCCGAATTGCCATTACAAGATCCGAAACCCGCACTATATTGAGAGGAAAAGCAAGGAAGAAGGAGGTGTGTAGGTCGTGGAAGAGGTTGAGTGGAAGCCAATTGTGTGGTTTGTTGGAGCAGTGAAAATAAAGTCGGGGAAGAAGAGAGTTGTGAAGCTGAACCTCGGCTACTGTACTTTGGGGAAAGGAGTAGCTTTTGTATCAGGAGATATGACGCATGTCCTTGTGATTCAAAGCGTTGACATACGCAAAGTAGGCGGTAAGCCGCTGTGTGGAGATGCTAGGTGGTGCTTCAACCTGAAATGCCCTTTGAACAAAGCTGAGATCAGAATGTTTAGAAGATACGGCATAACTACGAGAGAAGAGCTTGAAAAATACCATAGATTCCTCGAGAGGTGCGTGGAGGAACTGAAGGCGATCTATGGAGACGAGATGTTCAGAGAGAAGGAAGGATTCATGTACTTTAAGGGAGGGTCCCCTCTAGAGGTCAATCTTCCTCCTAAAAAATCGTGAGAACATTGAGGGAGAGGAAAATGCTGGGGGAGAGAGTACGCCATGTTATATAATGATAAACCAGTTATTAAACCTGAAGCTGTGGAGCTAAAACCCCTGACCCTCACGAAAAGCGAAGGTTGGTTCAAGCTAGGAGATTCATACCTAGTCTTGAGGTTCTCTAAGGATAAGTCCGTCAAGGTGTCTGTGATCAAGGAAGATGGTGTTGTAGGTAGCTACATCATATACAGTAATATGGATTGCTCAAACACCCAGATAATTGTCGATGAGATCGATATATGCAATGAGTTGCTGAAGGTTATAAACAACTACAACGAGCTAGTTGAGCAGTACGAGCTTGTTGAGAGAGCGAGGGCTGCAAAAATTCTGGGCGATCGAATGGTTCCAAATATGCCTAAAGAGTTTAACGTATTGCTTTACTCTCTGACTAGGAAGATCCTTGACACAAAGATTGTCAAGACATTCTATATATATGAGGGAAGCAGGGAGGTTGTGCTGGGGATCTACTGCTACGAGAACGGGTACTATAGAGAGTGTGAAGAGACTTTGAAGAACGATCTTACTAAGATTGTAGGAGAGAGCGGATTGCTAGATATGCATCTAGCGGCAACTGTGGCGGGCTTGGTCGTTAAGAACATTGAAATACGGACTATGGAGTACTACAGCCCCGCCAAACATTGTTTATTGTTTAAGGATAAGGTATTCTGTTGGGATAGATTCCTTGAGACAAGAGATATTGAGAAGGCGTTGCTGGAGCCAAGCCCGGACATTGTCGTTACCCATAGGATACCCTGGGAGCTGAAGCCCGAGATATTGAAGAACGCTCGAGAGGGATTATTAAAGTACGTACCCCCCAAAGACCAGAGCGATCTGATCGAGCTCTTCAAGGCGTTGGCGCCGAAGAGCTTCAAGGCGTTCCTAGACTGGGTCAAGAAGCCGGGAGAGGATGAGAAGTATGCTTATCCAAGAGTAGTATTGCTACTAGAGTTAATAGGATATACTTTGTATCCACATGACTACCCCCTGCATAAAGCGGCTTTGCT
>JAWAXJ010000128.1:0-3980 GCA_038896955.1 Desulfurococcaceae archaeon | reverse complement strand
AAGAGTAAAGAACGGTTATTACAAGGTGAATGCTTGGTCTGAAAACGGTTTTCCAATAGCAACCTACAGCGAGGTAGTGGTCTTTGTGAACGAGAAAAAGATTGATAGCGATGAGCTACTCGTAGAAGCAGCTTCAGTTAGGTACTTTAAGGAGAAGAGGGAGCTATACGTGCGTGCAAAGCTCACCGAGCCCTAGTACCACAGTAGTGCTCTACCAGTTCTCTTAAACCGTCTCGTAGGCTTATCCTTGGCTCAAAGCCCAGGATTCGCTTAGCTCTCGTGATATCAGCCCAGCTTGCAAATATGTCACCTGGTCTGCGGTCCAAGTAGATTACTCCACCTTTAGAGCCCGTGAGCTCAAGAACAATCGCTGCGAGATCCAGGATCCTCGTTGGAACACCCGTACCAGCGTTGAACACGTGGCCCCAAGCCTCCCTCGTGATCACCAGCTCCACCAGCCTCGAAAGGTCTTCCACGTGTATGAAGTCTCTCGACTGTAGTCCATCGCCGTGGATTTCCAATGGCTCATTTCGGCACGATCTCTCCATGAACCTAGAAACCACGCCAGCGTAGTATCCTGTTTGACCAATGCCGTAGACGTTGAAGGGTCTTATTATCGTGTACTTCAGCCCAAGAGTGCCGTAGAACTCCACCACTTTCTCGCCGAGTAGTTTGCTCAGCCCGTACGGGGATAAGGGGTTCAGCGGGTGGTCTTCAGGTATAGGGGTTTTCACCGGGTTTCCGTACACAGCTGCCGAGCTTAGGTAAATGAGTGGTTTTCCGAGTTCACTGCAAACGCTAGCCACGGAGGCTGTTCCACCAACGTTGTTCGACATGTACTCAGCGGGTTTAATGAAGGATTCTTCGACGCTTACGTAGGCTGCAGCGTGAACAACTACATCCACGTTCTTAACCACGCTCTTGAGAGCATAGCCGTTCCTCACATCACCCTTGACTACTCTCAGACCAGTGCTCGCTAGCCTCCTTAATGCTAGAGGACTTGATCTCTCGAGGGAGTCGAAAACCAAGGGTGAAAAACCGGCTCGATGAAGGTAAATTGCAAGGTTATGCCCTATGAACCCTGCTCCACCAGTTATTGCAACTCTCAAACTCCATCTCCAAGGAGTTTACGAGAGGTACTTTGCAACGAGGTGCTTCACGAGGTGCTCTGGTTCGTACTCAACACCTAGAGCTCTCCTCAGGAGCTCCTTTGGAGGGTACATAGCACCGTACTTGTGTATTCTTTCTCTCTGCCACTCCTGCAGAGCTTTGAAATCACCGCTTCTAATTCTCTCAGTCAGCTTGAGCTCGCTCTCCATTGCTACCTTCATGGATGCTGCAACTATGTTTCCAAGGGTGTACGTTGGGAAGTACCCTATGCTACCCATGCTCCAGTGTATATCCTGGAGTACACCCTCGCTGTAAGTACTTGGCTTTACTCCGAGAAGCTCTTCCATGTAGTTGTTCCAGAGCTCTGGGAGATCAGAAACCTTGACTTCTCCCGCTAGAACAAGCTTCTCCAGTTCAGACCTAAGAACGATGTGCATGTTGTACGTTACCTCGTCCGCATCGACTCTGATTAAGCTTGGTTTCACTGTGTTAAAGTAGTAGTAGACGTCCTCTGGTGTGTAGTCTCTCAGGAATTCGAGGTGTTCTCTGAGAACCGGGTATATGTATTCAACGAACTCTCTGCTTCTTCCCACAATGTTCTCCCAGAACCTGCTTTGCCCCTCGTGAACACCGAGACTTGCACCATCGCCAATCGGAGTGTACGAGAGTGCTGGGTCTATCTGTAGCTGGTATAAAGCATGCCCGAACTCGTGGATCACGGCGAGAAGTGTTCTCTTAAAGTCCACTCCTTCGTACCTCGTCGTTATCCTAACGTCAAATATACCCATGTCTATCGTGAACGGGTGTGCTGAAACGTCAAGCCTTCCGCGCTTGCCAAGCGGGTACCCTAGTACTTCGAGAACTCTCAGGTTCACAACTTCCATTCTGCTTTTCTCGTACCTGGCTTTCTCCAAGGCGTGCTCACGCGGGTACTTACCCTCGGACAAAACCTTGCTGATGATCCACTTGAGCTCCCGTTTAAGGTAGCCAAGAACTCTGTCCACATCCTCTGTTCTTAAACCCTCTTCGAAGATGTCCAGCAGAGCGTCGTAAGGGTGTTTTTCCCAGCCTAGGTAGTCGGCTGCTTTTCTCGAGAGATCAAAGATCCTCTCTAGGTACGGCTTGAACTTCTCAAAGTCGTTCTTAGCTTTAGCTTCTCTCCAAACAATCATTGCTTCCTGTGTAACCTTAGCTCTCTCGGCAATCAGCCATGGTGGTAGCGCTCGGGCGATCCTGATGGCTCTCTTTAGAACTCTCACAACTCCTCTCTCGTAGTCGTTTAAAGTCTCCACCTTGTCCGCTTTCTCCACGAGCTCCACGAACTCTGGTCTAAGCAGTAGTTGCTGCTGTAGTAGGCTGAGCTCAGCTCTCGCAACCGATCTATCCTTCACGCCTTCGAGAGGCATGTAGGTTTCACTATCCCAGGACATTAAGGACATTGCGTGTCCGAGAGCCCAGATAACTCTGTACTTCTCTAGTATCTCCTTAACGATGGGGTTCTCGAAGATCAATCTCTTCACCATAACCTGTTAGCTCGGACCAGAGTAATATACCTTGTAAGTCTAATGCTAAACAGGGCTTCGGCTATGAGCTTCAGGTTCAAGGTCTGCAACGCGGAGGAGATGAGGCGCTTGGACGAGGAAGCTGTTAAACGCGGCATAGACCACTACACGCTGATGGAAGACGCTGGAACAGCCGTGTACCACGTCATTTCAACGCGTATAGGGGTTGAGGGTAAGAGGTTCGTTGTCGTTGCGGGAACCGGTAACAATGGAGGAGATGCTCTGGTAACTGCTAGAAGACTGTACTCTCGTGGAGGATTCGTAGTTGTTTTCGTCGTTGGCGATCCAGCCAGGTTCAGGGAGCCGGCTAAGAGAATGTACGAGCTTGCTCAATCCATTGGACTAACCATTGAGGCTGTTAAGGACGAGAACGACCTGGCGAAGCTCAAGCAGGCTCTAAACGCATGCGATGTTGTTGTGGCTGGAGTAATAGGTATAGGGTTGAAGGGTGAAGTAGTTGGCTTAACAAGAAGAGTTATAGAGCTCATAAACGAGTCGGGTAAGATCGTTGTAAGTGTTGACATACCATCGGGTGTAGATGCGAACAACGGTTTAATCAGAGGTGTTGCTGTTAAATCCCACTACACTGTTACCTTCGGGCTACCCAAGTATGGGAACATTCTTTACCCTGGGTACTACTACTGCGGAAAACTCTTTGTTTCAAGGTTATCGTATCCACCGGATCTTCTCTCGTCTAGTAGCATCAAGGTCGAGCTGAACACCCCTGTTCAAATACCAGAACGGGTTAAATGGGGGCATAAAGGAACATTCGGTAAGCTTCTCTCGGTTTCTGGCGCTAGGTTCTACTACGGTGCACCCTACTACACCGCCTACTCGTTCCTTAAAGCTGGAGGTGGTTACTCAAGACTAGCTACACCCAAGAGCGTGGTTCCCGTACTAGCCTCCAGGTGTAGTGAGATAGTGTATCACCCCATGGAGGAAACCGAGGAAGGCTCTCTTGCTCTCTCAAACCTTGACAGAATACTCGAGATAGTAGAGGAGCACGGTGTCGACATAGTTGTTCTTGGACCCGGGGTATCGCTTAACGAGGAAACCCAGGAGCTTATCAGAGAACTAGCTCTCCGCGTGGAGAAACCGGTTATAATAGATGGTGATGGAATAACAGCTGTTTCCAAGAACCCGGATATTCTCAAAGCAAGGAAGTCGCCAACAGTTTTAACACCACACCCCGTGGAGTTCACCAGGTTAACCGGGCTAGAGCTGAAGCAGGTTCAAGAAGACCCAATAGGCTACGTCTCAAAGACGGCCACTGAGCTTGGATGCTACTTGGTGTTTAAGGGAGCACAC
>JAWAXJ010000127.1:0-4011 GCA_038896955.1 Desulfurococcaceae archaeon | reverse complement strand
ATTGTTAAAGCGCTAGCTGAGGAGGTGGTTAACTTCCTTGCGAAACAAGGGGTTTCAGAGTGCGGGGGGTGGGATTTGAACCCACGCAGGCCTACGCCACCGGGTCCTCAACCCGGCCCCTTTGACCAAGCTCGGGCACCCCCGCACCGTACATTTTATATGAGTGAGTGGCGTTTAAATATAATGCACGTGAAGTCCAAGAGAGCTGTCAGACAGCGTGTAAGTAATAGTGGTGTTCTCAGCTCGTCGGTGAGGAGGTTTGCGCTCACTTCTCGCTTCGCCAGCTTTTCCTCATCCACATTATATTTATCCCTATTACAGTCCTTAAATCACTCTGGTAAGGTCTAAGTGCATGGATACTCAGAGCCTGCTTGAGCTTAAGCGTAGACTTAGAGAAGAAGTGGGGTCTAAACTATCGGAGTCCGAGAAAGCTTCTGCCCTAAGAGACTACCATGCAAAGAGACCTCCAAGACCCTGCGGATTAACGGTTCATACTGCTGTTGGATGCGTATACCGGTGCAAGTACTGCTACATCTACGATATGGGGTTTGAACCGGTGATGGAACCATATCCTTTAACCGGTCTACAGCTACTCTATGCACTACTTTCAAACAAGTACTTCATCCCGGGTTTACGGGGAACATACCTTGCCTTTGGTAGCATAAGCGAACCCTTTCACCCGATAGCAAAGAACAAGACCTTCGAATACATCGAGCACGTGTATAAGTACCTTGGTAACCCAGTTCAGTTCTCAACGAAGCTATACATAAACCAAGCGGATGCTGAAAAGCTCTACAACCTTAGTAAGGGAAGGATCTCACCTTTAGTAACCATTGTAACAGTCGTAGCTGCTGAGCAACTAGAACCATACTCACCAGATCCCGAGAAGAGATTTGAAACCATTAGGAACCTCAGAGAAGCCGGGTTAAAGCCATTCCTGTTTCTGCGACCAATAATTCCTGGTTTAACGGAGAAGGAGTACACCAGGTTGATAGACCTAGCCGTAGAATATAAAGCTGTAGGTGTTGTTGCCGGTTCACTAAGAGTTACCAAGAGAATCCTCGAGAGCCTCAAGGAAGCCGGTATCAATGTCAACGAGATAACCAGAAGAATGAAAGTACCTATTGACAAGATGAAGCCTGGTATTCAGTACGATGTTGAAACAAGTGACATTAAGACCATGATAGCCGCGTACGCCAAGAAAAAAGGACTCCTGTTCTTTCCATCGGCGTGCATGGCAAACCTTTACACTCACGGCGTTGTATGCTGGAGAATGACATACTATGGCCTTAAGGGTGAAAACCTCGAGAAGCCTTCTCCCAGAGAAGTACGTAGAATCCTTGAACAAATGGGTGCTAAAGTTCACAGAGTGGTCTTCAATAAGTGGTTAATTACCATTGATGCTGACTGTGCAAACTGCGAACCCAGGTTTGCCGAAGAATTACTTAGATCCATGTTTATGGCGTGTGTTAAAATAAGAACTAGAAGGCGGTAGTACTTATAGTGCAGGGTGCTACTCCATGTCATCTAAGTGCCAACTGTGTAATGAAGAAAGAAAGAAGGTTGTTGTCGTATTTGATCTCTACGGTACACTCGTTGACTGGAGACACTCTATTTCGAGGTTTATAGAGTTCTACATATCACATGAAGCTGTAGAAGAGTTCTTTAAATGCGATATAGAGTTGGTATCCAGGAGGTACCAACCTTACAAGCAGATACTTGAAGAATGCCTTATCACTACTGCTGAAAAGTACAACGTTGTTCTAAGCGAAGACCTGGTTAAGTCGTTTATAATTACCTTTGCTAAGTCTCCACCTTTTCCAGATGTGATATACGGTTTAAGGCTAATTAGGAGGTTATCCTACGGGACATGCATACTTTCAAACACAGATAGGGATCTTGCCGATATTACGCTAGCGGGTATCCGAGAGCTCTTCGACTACGTTATAACGGCTGAAGATTTGAAAACCTATAAACCAAAGCTGGAAGCCTTCACAAAGGCTTACGAGGTGCTTGCTATAAATCCCGAGAACGTTGTACACGTGTCAGCTTACCCTGAGTACGACTTAATACCTGCAAGTAAACTTGGTGCTAAAACCGTGCTCGTTGACAGAGCACTAGGGTATAAGTGGCACATAACCGTGAAGAGTTTACTTGAGCTTCCAGATGTTCTTGAGCACTTGGTTGAGTAAAGTCGCCTAAGCTTCACGAGAGCTTTACAAGCGGGGTTTAGAGCTAAGTTTTAACTCTTATTTCCCACCTGCTAGATGACTGCGCTAGGACCGGGATCAACGTTCTAGCCTTTACAACTTCATCAATGAACAGTGTGTGCTCAACATACTTCTCCCCGAATCCAAGGTCTAACTCCTTGTAACCCCACGGGTTGAACACTCCGCTTCTTCCGGTGAACATTTCTCCGGTTTGATTAGCTACAACAACGTAAACCGTATTCTCGTGAGCTCTTGCTGCCGCCAGCATATCGAGAACCTCTTCTTTCAGTGGTCCTTTTACCCATCCTGCTTGAACAATTATTACCTTTGCACCCAGCTGAGCGTATGTTCTGAAGAGTTCTGGAAACCTCAAATCATAGCATATGACAAAAGCTACCTCGGTGTTTTCAACCATCACTATTTTTCCCGGGGCTTTACCGGGCTCGAAGAAGCTTGATTCCCTGTAACCGTAGGCGTCGAATAAGTGCATTTTACTGTAGACTGGTACAACCTCTCCACTACCAGTAATGAGCACCGTTGTACTCCTGGAGAGCGGTGGTGTTTCGGTTTTTTCAATGAAATGAGCAACTACACCTGCTCCGAGACTTTCAGCTAGCTTGGAAAGACTGATCAGGTATTTGCTTTCAACCAGTCTCTCAGATCGCTCGTAAACACTACTGGGGTCTCTGAGAAGCAGAGGATTGAACATACTGTACTCGGGTAGCACTATTATATCGGCTTCCTTGTAGCCTTTTCTTACATACTGGTGAACCTTATCCACGTTGTCTGCAGGATTAACACCGAACTCTGCTTGAACAATGCCAACGACAAGCTCGTTCAACATACCTCACCGATTAAAATTGAGTACTTGGTCGTGTAAAAATGCCCAAGGCTAAGCAATTATTGTACCTGCGTTTTCTGGTATCCTGTAGTACTTGGCGTACTTGAAATCGTCGACGGAAATACCACCACGTAGGAACTTTATGAAATCCTCGACAAGGGGTTTCCCAAGTCTACTTTTTAGCACAACGAAATCGTATTCCTCCCATCCCACCGGTATGAAATCAAGATCGTACATTTCTGATACATATCCTACAGCAACTCCTACATCAGCTTTACCGGTTTTAACAGCATATCCAACAGCCGTGTGTGTTTTCACTTCGTACGTATAACCCTTGATAAGTCTGGGTATGCTGTCGGGGTTTAACCCCTTTTCACGTGCAATCCTAACAAGGTTCATGTCTATCAATGTTCTAATGCCCGACCCCTTGTTTCTGTTTACTATCCTAACATCGCTTCTGAAAAAGCATTCAAAGCCTTTAATGTTCTTGGGGTTCCCTTTTGCCACAATGAACCCTATTAACCTGCTGTAGCCTCTCACGACCACCGCTTTATTCTCAAGCTTGAACTTACTCAAGAACGGCGTATTGTACTTACCTGTATCCGGGTCAAGTAAATGCGTGGGTGCTATATCCGCTTCTCCCCGTTCAATAGCTCTCCATCCACCCATACTACCCACATTGAGCACTTTACTAGCATACACAAGTCCTGTTTTCTTCAGGATGAACTCTAGTAATGGATCGTTGCTTCCGATGATAACCAGTTTATCGACATCAGCAAGTTCCGTGAATGAGTAAAATGGTACTAGTTCATCTCCTTCAACAACCTCCTTCTCTTCGCTTAACTCAACAAAACCATCACTATACGTTATCGCATATATACTACCACTACTGAACGATACGGGATACGCTACGTAGCTACCATTAGAGCTAAGAATTATTGATGGTAAAAGCCATGTTAT
>JAWAXJ010000126.1:0-4023 GCA_038896955.1 Desulfurococcaceae archaeon | reverse complement strand
ACCCACAGTACCAGTATTCAGGAAGATCAACAAGATAGACATGGGAACAGCTGATAAGTTATCAGTAGCTGTTCTAGGCATACATGAAGTTGCAGAAAAGTATGGTAGAGACTACAACGAGGTGAACTACATTCATCTCGAAGTAGGATTCGGGTACGCAGCTACTATAGCAGTTAGCAAAGGGAAGATCGTTGATGCGTACGGAGGAACCACGATGCCTGGACCAGCGTTCTTGACGACGGGCTCCCTGGATCTAGAAGTAGCTCAAGTGCTGGAAAGATTCAGTAAGAAAGATGTTTTCACAACCGGGTGTTCTCAGCTAGCCGAGGTACACGATGTAGACAAGTGGATTGAGGAATATGACGAGAAGGCTGGTGTATGTTTCGAAGCGTTCTTAGAAGCCTTAGTTAAGGCAACGTACTCTCTCACTCATGTGGTCAAGTCTCCTCTGGTAATACTGTTATCTGGTAGACTAGCTAGGAGCAAGAAGCTCCTTGAACACATTGATGAAAAACTCGGAGACATAGCTCCTGTCGAAAGAATGCGAGGTCTTCCTGGAGCCGTATTAACGAAGGAAACAGCGCAGGGTTACGCTGTAGTTGCAGATGGGCTGAGCGGTGGAGTTTTTAAGCAACTGGTACAACATGTTGAGATACCACGTGCAACGGGGTCCTCCCTGGATTACATCCTGATAAAGGAGTTCTTTGAAACAACAATTGGTAAGAGCTTCGTAAAGCTTAGATCTCTGCTTAAATCACCGGCTTTTAACCTCCGGTGGTGGGGTATTGAAACTTCTGGTTAGAAACGGTATCTTGTACGAGTCTATACTGGCAACTTACTGCAATGGAAAAACCTACGCTGCCCCGGTAGGTTTCATCAAAAACGAGAACCTCATTGAGATCAAGGTTTACAAGGGCACAAGGCTCCACGAGGTGATCTCGAAGTGCCTCAAAGTTACACTGAACTTTACTCACGACCCCGAACTCTTCGTTAAACTAGCATTCAAAGAAGAATTCGCTGTGGACGACAGTGAAATGAACGAGTTGTTTACCGTTGTGAACGATTTACCTAGATTAAGGAGGTGCATTGGTTACATTGTTGCTGAAAAAGTAAGCATTCGTCAGCTAGATGAATACGACGTTGCGCAATTCAGAGAGGTAGAATGCAGGGTCTGCGAAAACCCTGTTATTGAACCCTTTACCAGGTGCTATGCTCAGCTGATTGAAGCAGCCATTCACTCGTCCAGAGTAAAGTTCCTTGAGGAACGTGAAGCTAAACTAAGAAGCTTAAAGAAGCTTAGTGATTTAGCCGAAGTTACAAGAAAAACCTGCAACACAGAGTACAGAGAGTTAATGAAAAAACTCGAGGTGTTAACGAGACAATGGTTAGAAAACTAGTTCTCGAATCCCCTGCCAGAATACACTTCGGGCTTGTGAACCCGTTCAACAGAAACTACAGGTTGTACGTATCAGCGGGTGTTACTATCGAGGAGCCTAAGACCGTAGTTGTAGTAGATGTGGATAAACCTCTCCACATCGAGGGTTGCCGCGAGGAAGAGGTTGAGAAGCGTCTCAAACCTGTGATAGAGGAGTTCGGTTTAACGCGAGGTTATGTTCGGATCGAGAGTTGCATTCCAAAGCACGTAGGTTTAGGTTCAACTACCCAGTTGCTTTTAACTACAGTGCATGCTCTTCTAATAGCGAATAACATCCTAGACGTAAACCTAGTGAATATCGCAGAGAAGCTTCAAATAGGAAAGGTTTCCGGCGTGGGAACATACGCTTACATGTACGGAGGCTTCGTAGTGGATTCTGGCAAAACGAGTGAACGCGAGTTCCCCAAACTACTACTGAGGCTACCCTTCCCAGAGGAGTGGAGGTTCGTAGTGGTAATACCACGTGGGAAAGGATTAGATGAGAAGAAAGAAGCAGAGATCTTCGAGAGAGGCGCTGATGCGCCCATCGAACTAGTATGGCAAGCGTCGTTTACACTATTCCACGAACTAGTACCATCGTTGCTTGATGGAGACTTCGATCGCTTCGCGAAAGCGCTCGGAAGGCTACAGGAAGTTGTAGGCTCCATGTTCAGCAAGTACCAGGGTGGTGTTTACGCTTCTTACTCGCAAACAGCTGTTGGAGCCTTGAGGAGAGCGGGTGCTTTGGGCGTTGGTCAAAGCTCCTGGGGTCCCACGGTGTACGCTGTTACGAGATCTCACGAAGAGGCTCTAGGGGTTTACGCTAAAGTAAAAGAGTACCTGAGAGAAGCTGAGGTGTTTATTGCTAAGCCTAGGAACACCGGTGTTAGGATCCGAGTAGTTGTCTAGGATCAGCTAGGCCCGTCCATTCATCCCTTCTAGGGGGTCATCCCTTCCAAGCTTCATCCTCGGTGTGTTTACTTATAAACAAGCACTTATAATTTTGCTAATACTCAGTTCAGCTATTACTACCGGGTTCTTCAGCCCAAGCTTGTATAAGACTAGGGGGTTCACTTCGCCAATAAATCCTATCTCCTCGTTGCACGCCTTTACTAGTGCGGTTCTCTCATGCAAGAAACCTTCAACGATTCCTCTTTCGAATACAGGCTCTATCCCTAGTTCTCTGAGCGCGGTTTTCACATAGGCTAAACCATCAGTTAGTGTTGCCTTTTCGTAGACCAGAGCAAAACCGATTCTTCTCTCTATTCTAGCACCGGTTTCAGCCTCCGGAGACGGCTCAGCAACGTCTCCTACTTCGAAGATAGCTAATCTACTGTACTTATCGGCGTTCTCTAATACAACCTCTAGCAGTTGAGGAGCTAGCCATACTCTAAGACACTCGAATCTCTCTGTCCGGGGGTTCTCGACTAAGAACACATCTTTACCACGACTGCCCAAGAGCTCTAATTGCACATATCTACTACTCAGCATGTAGTTTGCAACCTCCTGGAACCCCAGTCCAATGAACACGTCTCTCAGCTTCTGCGATACGTACTCAATAGTGTGAAGTCTACCAGTGGTTCGTGATTCGGGTAAACTGTCAGCTTCTGATCCTAGCTTATCATACCCGTAAGCTATGGCAATATCCTCGGCTACATCAACCCACGATTTCACGTCAATTCTGTATACTGGAGGTTTAACCAGGATCTTGCTATCCTCGATTTTTAGAACCTCGTAATAGTGCTTGTCAAGGAGCTCGATAACATAGTTCACGGGCATTCTTGACCCGATTAGATTGAAGACATCTTCAAGGTTCACCTCTATGGGTTCAACCTCCGCTCTTGGAGCTCTCACGAGAAAGCCGTCTTCGTGGTAGACTGATACAACCTCAATCACACCGGTTTTCGACCTTTCGGCGATGTTCATAGACATCACTGTGACTGCGTTAACCACGTCGGTTAAGCTTGTTCCCGTAGCATCTATAAGAATGTTCTTGGTTTTCGTAGTAACTTTGCAGTCATCGCTATTGAGTACTGGTACAAGGCTTAGCACTTTGTTCTGAGAGTCCATAAGAACCGGGTACTTCTCCATGTTCTCTATTATGTGACCGTAGAGTAGGCCTTTCTCGGTTTTCTTTAAAACTTCTCTTAAGCTCATTTCCTTTGTTTCATTCAAAGGTTTGTACCTTGTTTTATCAGGGTCTACGAGCTTGTAGTATATCGGGGGATTTACGAGGTTTAAATCGTACAAACCAATACTTATTTTCCTACGTCTACGACCATAGGTTTCAGCGATTTTCTCTTGTAGTTGCATCATCTGGTTAATAGCGTGCTCGTCTAGTTCAAGATCTCTCACCACTGCGAGCGCTACGTAGGGGCGCTGAGGTATCTTCTCGGCGTATCCTACAACGCTGGACTCTGTTAATTTGTAGTATCTACGGGGTAATCCAAGCCAAGGTCTAATAGCTCTAGCAACTCCCTCCACACTGAAGAGGTCTGGTCTATCACTATTGGCTTCGAATACTATGGTGTCTCCTCGTACCTCCTCGATCTCGCACTTTATCTTAGTAAAGTATCTGTAAATATCTTGGAGAGAAAGTCGCACACCTA
>JAWAXJ010000125.1:0-4029 GCA_038896955.1 Desulfurococcaceae archaeon | reverse complement strand
CATAGCTTCTAATAGCTTCGTAAACCCGCTTAGCCCTGGCCCAGTATAGGTCGTGCTCTTTGACTTCACCATGCCACTTGGAAAACCCGCAGAGCCAGGTTGTTGTTGGAACCCATTTTAGCACTCTTTTTGGTTCAACCTCGCTGACCACCTCCCTGAGGGTCACCGTTCTCAAGTAGCCTGCCTCTTGGAGAGAATGAAGGATATTAAGCATTCTATCGTAGAATACTGCCGTGAGCGGAGGCTTCTTCGAGAATATCATCCAGTTCTCCCCGTCGAGAGCTATGGTCAAGGTACCACCGGTATGCAACCTGGAGGTAACCTCGTATACGAAGTTGTAGGCTGATTTCCACGCGTGAATCGAACTCTTGAAGTTGTTCTTGAAGGATACGTGGTTGCTGAGCTCGGTATCCCTGAAGAAAACAACCAGTTCACCTCTACCACCTCTGACTAGGTAGGGTTCAAGATGACCAGAGACGTCGCCTTTCGACTTCTCAAGGTGACACTTGGCGTCTAGCACCGTGTACTCGAGACCTAGGTCGCTGTAGACGTCCACTAGCTTCATCGTGAAGGCCATCTCGGGTGTCCAAACTCCACGTGGTTCTACACCAATGATTCTCCTTGTTACCTCGATGCCGTACTCTACCTCCTCTTTCACAATGTCTTCTGCTCCAAGGTACTCAACTAGGTATCCTGCTATGCTGTGAGCGTACATGCTCGTTAACACTTCTACTTGACTGCTGTGTACGGCTTTCCTGTAGAGCTCTAGTGTTTCCTTGATCAGCTCAACCTCGGGTGAATCCCTGGGTATATACCTGTCTCTGAGCTTAATCCCGTTCTCAATAGCGTCTTCCCACTGGTGGAGCAGGCTTGGGCTCAGATTGTATGTACATCTGTAGTCTCTGTATTTTTCCAGCATTAGCGCGTGGTAGTGGTAAGGTCCTTTACCATAAGGTGCTAGCTCATCGTTGTAAACGTGAGTGAACGCCCACGGGTAGTAGTAGGTACCGTCGGGAAGATAGTTGGGTGCTTGGTGGTGATGCCAGACGAAGGCTAATCTCCTCTCCACCAGGCTGTCCTGCTCTGAGAGAACAATATACCGAGCTCTGTCTACTACCTTGCTGTTTATTCTTAGCTCGAGCTCGTACTTGCCTGGTATCCTGGGGGCTGTTACTTCTGGTAGTTCGAGAACAGCTTCACTGTTAGCCTTTAGGTCTAGAGATGCCTCAGCGATTACACCCCTGTGGCCTACAACCTCCACGTGTAACACATGAGCTCTGCTGGATGAAGCCAGCACGTAGAGCTTAACATGCTCACCAGGCTCATACACAGGCTTACCAGGTACAATGTAAACCTCCAGATCGCTCAACGGATTAACCACCTGTAAATTCATGGCATGTTAAGAGCATTATAAGGCTGTAGGTGTAATAATCTCTTAAACCGGAGTACACTAATGGGTAGCAACGCTTATGCGTAAACCAGAGTACGTGATCTGGATTTTTACAGCAGCCTGTAATCTAGACTGCTTACACTGCTACACCTACAGGTTCAGGAATCTAAGAGAGCTCCCGCTGAGCGAAAAGCTGAGAATAGCTCGGAGCATTGGAGAAACTGGAGTAGAATACGTGAATCTCACAGGCGGTGAACCACTAATACACCCGCAGTTCAAGGACATAGTACTAGAGCTTCACAAGTACGGTGTTGAAAAGAGCGTAGTAACGAATGCTACTATGGTAAAAGACGACGTAGTAGACCTACTCTACAGAACGGAGACCTACGTCTTCGCGACAATTGAAGGACCACGCGAGATTCACGACAAGATAAGAGGTAAAGGATCCTACGACAGAGCTGTACGTGGCATCGAAAAAATAGCGAAGAACCTGAACTCCCTGTCGCTGGTTACAACCGTGAACAAGGTGAACTACAGGTACGTCCAGGAGGTTGTCGACTACGCTGCATCAGTGGATGTGGATAGCCTAGCACTACTACCTGTAATGCCCTCTGGTCGAGCGCTGGAAACAGGAGTTTACGTTGAACCAAGCGAGTACGTAATTGCCTTGAAGAGTGTTTATGAGAGAGCTCGTGAGTACGGGTTGAAGCTCAGTGCCTGGTGCACACCCTTTGCACCACTACTCAAGCTTGACATCAGCTCCTGGTTCTGCCGGGATATGAGTGGATTCGATATAGACCCCGCAGGCAACGTTCTACTCTGCGATACCCTGGACATAGTGTTAACAAGTGTTGTTGGCAAGAGCATACTCGAGGTCTACGAGGAGTTCTTGAACCATCACCAGGTTGAATACGTGAGAAACCCACCAAACTTACCACGCGAGTGTCTTACATGTGTAGTTTCTTACGCTTGCCGTGGTGGATGCTTCGCCAGAGCTTACGCTCTAAAGAGGGATCTCAACGCAGGAGATCCGCTCTGCCCAAGAGTATCTAAGCTACCCGGCTACTAGTAGCATTGCTGAGCGAGAAAAAGTTCTAGAGTGAGGACCGTACTCGTGTCCAAGCTGGAAAAAACGCTTGAAGAAGAAGCTTGAAGAAGAATCAGTTATTGCTCTACTTTCTTCTCTTCAGTTGTGCTTTGACCAGGTACAAAGGTTGTTATCAACTTGGAGAATCCGGTGAGAAGTTCCATTGGAACAACGATCTTAGTGGCTGGGCTCTGAGCAATGCTCTTCAAAGCATCCAGGTATTGTAGTAGAAGAGCGTTTGAACCTAGCTTCGCAGCAGCTTCCTGCACTAGCTCGAGAGCTCTAGCTTTACCCTCGGCTACAAGTATCTCGTACTGCTTTTCGCCTTCACCCTTCTTGATCAGCGCTTCTCTGTGACCCTCTGCTTCGAGAACAGCAGCTGTTTTCTTACCCTCTGCTTCGAGGATCATAGCTCTCTTCGTTCTCTCAGCAGCCATCTGCTTGATCATAGCCTCCTGCACTTCTCTGGGAGGTTTTATTTCCTTTATCTCCACACTTGTAACCTTTATTCCCCACCTATCCGTAACCTCGTCGAGCTTCGCTCTGAGAACAGAGTTTATGTACTCTCTCTTAGCCAGAACATCATCTAGCACCATGTCACCTATGATGGCTCTAAGCGTTGTTACAGCTATACCGGTTGCAGCCGCAATGTAGTTTTGCACTGAGGTTACTGCTAGTTGCGGGTCGAATATCTTCATGTATATCAGCAGATCCACGTCCACAGGCGCATTGTCCTTCGTGATACAAGTCTGTGGAGGAATATCTAGCACGAACTCTCTTAGATCTACCTCGATACCCTTGTCTATGAGTGGTACCATGAACACTAGACCTGGCCCCTTTATCGCTAGTAGCCTACCGAGCCTTAGGATCACCAGTCTTTTGTACTCTGGAACAACCTTAATGTGCATTAGCAGAATCGAGAGAACAATTACGGCAAAAATAATTGTTAAGATTATCTCAACTACTGGCACAGTTTCTTCACCGAAACTCTAATAGTTTCCCATTAGTATATATGCTTTGTGGCTTAAGCGGTGACCTGGTTGAAGCTGGTTTTTCTAGGTGTTGGCGGTTGGATATCTAAGCCGATACTTGGACACACATCCGTACTCGTCGAGGAGAACAACGATAGAATACTGCTAGATTCGGGTGAATGCACGGCTAGAGCTCTCTACGTGTACGGAAAGGGGTTAGATAGGATAAGAGGCATTGTTGTAACACATCTTCACGGTGACCACGTGCTTGGGCTACCGACTATTCTAATGCTTCTGAAGCACATGGGGTACCCTGGGATCAGTGTATACGTTCCGGGAGAAAGCGCTAGGGATCTCTTAGAACTTCTGAGAATAACGGGAGTAGACTACGAAGGTTTCGTAAGAGTAGTAGGCGTTGAACACGGGGATGAGCATGAAGTAGGAGTATTCAGGTTAAAGTTCATCAGAGCTGTTCACACCATGCCCTCCCTCTCAGTAAGGGTAAGTAGCAGGGACAAGTGCGTTGTGTACTCTGGTGACACATCGTACAACCCTACCCTCGTAGAGCTTGCCAAGGGTTG
>JAWAXJ010000124.1:0-4046 GCA_038896955.1 Desulfurococcaceae archaeon | reverse complement strand
ACTCCTCGACGGTCATTCCGAAACCTCTTTTCAAAAGTACAGGCTTGCCTATTCTACCAACTTCCTTAAGAAGTATGTAGTTCTGAGCGTTTCTAGCCCCTATTTGAATCATATCAATGTACTCAGCGGCACGAACGAGGTCTCTTGTATCCATAACTTCAGAGACTATCGGCGCGCCAACAACCTCTTTAGTTTTTCTAAGGATCTTAAGCCCATCAGCTCCAATCCCTTGGAAGGTATACGGGCTTGTTCTAGGCTTTAAAACACCACCTCTAATGATAGATGCACCAACTCGCTTAACAGCTTTAGCTATCTCGATGAACTGATCTTCATCTTCAACTGCGCAAGGTCCTGCGGCCACAACAACTTTCATACCCCCTATTTCACTACCATTAACGTTGACTACCGTTCTATCTTTCCACTCCATTGATGCTAACTGAAACTTGTGTCTAGGCTTTACCTTAAGCTCTATACTACTATCTGAAATATTTTCAACAAGTTTATCAGGCCAAGCAACAACAATTCTTCTCCCATAGAGGTCTAGAACTTTATATGATGCAGATCTACTCTTCACTAACTCAACAACTTTCGACGCATCAGTATTCGACTTTAGTATGAATATCATCGATCACCACCTAGTTGAGCAACGAGGTTATTAACTACGTTGAGAACAACTTCGTAAACTAGAGGTGTAAAAATATTGTTCTTCTGGATCTCTAAAATAGTGTCTCTTATCCCGCTAAGCCTTAGTACAACAGCTGCAATCTCCCTAAACGTCGGTGTAGAGAACTTCACATAGCTGACGTCCAGTTTTTTAGATAGTTCTTCCGCGGATAGCTGGAAGACGGTAAGAAGTAAGTGTGTAAGAACCTGTACAATAGCCATAGCCTTCTCATGCTCTTCGTATTCAGCAATGACAGTATCTAAGCCAACACATCTCCACAGCAGTACAACTTCTTCAAGAACTTCACTACCTGTCTCAGAAGGCATTAAAACTATTTTTTGACCTACGGCGGTTGTTGATGGACCAAAGAGAGGATGTGTAGAGACATAATGGAATTGGCGGTCTTTTGATAGCCTCTCTAAGTATTTGAACACCCAACTCTTAGCTGATAGTATGTCCATAACGATCTTTCCACTCATATGTTTAACCACTCCATCGATAAAACCACTTTTAAACGCCTCCATTGATAGCGCTAAAACCACGTACTTATTATCTTGGATAGCCTCCCCTATACTACTAGCTTTACATCCAAGTGTTTTAGCGAGTATATTGGCTTTACCTTGGTCTTTTCCAGTAACTGTAACACTATAACCTCCGCGAATTAAAATTGTCCCGAGTGCTTGAGCCATTTTGCCATATCCAACAATAGCTATACCTCCTCTATCTGTAGGACAGCTATTGTAGACTGTAGACTTAAGTTGAACATCTTTTGAATAGCTTAATATTAAACTAAACATTTGATCTACAAGGTCTAAGGGGATGCAGTACATTGACGCAGACTTTCTCCAAAAGAGCTTTAGCTCTACCTCTCTTATATCATCAACAATACTCATGTTCTTTGCCTGTTTTAGCTTAGCTATCTCTTCAACAAGCTTAAGTCTTTTAGCTAGAAGCTCTATAATGCTTCTATCAACTTCCTCTATATCTCTCCTAATCTCCTCTATCCTCATTTTTAACCAGCTCGCGGCATTTTCCAACAATAGCCTTAGTGTCTATATTGAAGAAATCCCATAACTCTTTCACACTTCTACCTGATCTACCATACTGCGTAGTCCCAATAAACCTTATTGGCGTAGGATACTTCTGAGCAAGAACTTCAGCAACAGCACTTCCAATACCTCCGTACACCATATGTTCTTCAACGGTTACTACACGACCAGTCTTACGTGCTATATTCTCAAGTAGTTCAGAGTCTATTGGTTTAACGGTAAGTAGATTAACGACAGCGGCATAAATGCCTTCGCGCTCTAGCTGCTCTGCAGCCACTAAGGCTTCGTAGAGTATAGTTCCTGCTCCAATTATGGCAACATCGCTTCCTTCTCTAAGTATGTATCCCTTACCAAGCTCAAACTTATATTCATGGTCTACGGTAATAGGTGGAGCAAAATCTCTTCCAATTCTATAGTATAGAGGACCATCAACATGTTTAAGTATGTATGAAAGACTTCTTTCAATATCTGCTACATCAGCAGGTATAACGATCTTCATATTTGGTAGCACTCTCATTAAGGCTATGTCCTCTAACGCTTGATGACTAGCACCATCAGCGTGATCGCTAAACCCGGCATGCGTTCCAATAATCTTGACGTTGAGATTCATTCTATCAACACTGTTCCTAATCTGCTCCCAGGCCCTCATTAAGAATATAGAAAAAGCAACGACAACAGGTCTAGCCCCTACAGAAGCAAGTCCTGCTGCAAAAGAGATCATATGCTGTTCTGATATACCTACGTTAAAGTATCTACTGGGAAACTCTTTCCAAAATATATGCACTCTCGTAGGCTTCCCCATATCAGCTGTTACTACAACTAGGTCTTCAACCTCATTGCCAAGTTCTCTTAACATACGCATACAACAAGCGTCTCTAAGTGATTGAACTTGTAGCATGAATATCATCCCCCTATAGCTATGCTCCAGCCTCTATTCCTTCAACATTATCGACGTGTACTTTCTTAACTGTTTTAGCAAATATTGCAACAGGCCTATCTGATTCTAGAGCCCCTTCTACAGCAAGCATAATACTTGCTACATCATGTCCATCGCACCACAGTACCCTCCAGCCTACAATTCTCCATACAAACGGTATATAGCTCTTGAGCTTAACGTCTTCTGTACGTCCATCGAGTTGATAACCATTTACATCAATAATAGCTATGATGTTGTCTAGCTTTAGCATAGTTGCATGTGTTATTGCCTCCCATACCTGACCTTCATCCTGTTCACCATCACCCATTATAACAAACACTCTTCCTTTACCGCCTCGACGCTTAATCCAGGTAGCAATACCTACAGCATAGCTAATGCCCTGCCCCAGGCTACCGGTCGACATATCTACTCCAGGTATCGATATGTCCGGGTGATTCTGAAGAATAGAATCTACGCTGTTTATTTTTGTCAATTCGTTCTCGTCTATTACCCCTATCTGCGATAGTATGGCATAGAGAGCTGGAGCAGCATGACCTTTACTTAAGATGAGCCAATCTTTGTCAAGCTTGTTCGTGCTATTCCTAAGCAATCTTGTCACTATTGTGGCTATTATGTCTAACGAACTTAACGACGACTCTAGATGTATGTGTTTTTCTTGTCGACCCACTAGAAGGAGACTTTTCCGTGCATTTTCAGCTATTTCTTTTACCTGTGCTATGTTATTAGATAGGTTTTCTAGTATTGGAGTTGCATTTCCCTCCACCCACGAAGCTCCATTCGCTTCACCTGACCTACATATAAAAATACACTAGAAACCCTATATAAACTTTATGTCTACGTAGTTTTGCAATTATGTTTAGCAGGTTATTTTAAAATTTTCGAAAGTTAATATGTAAAGCTCTACGGTGTTTATAGTGTGTAGACGCTTAACAACTTAGTAGAGCGTCAGTGTAAGCGTAGCTCCTGGGGATGTTGTTGTAGTTATTGATATTTGATTATAGTTGTTTTCATGATATGACTGGTATCACGTCATAGATCTAATAGTAAACCAAAGTTAAACTATAAACTTAGTTTAGCCATTGCGTCTAAGTGATTAGACTGAAAACTTCCTTATGTGCTGAAACCTCTCTTTAACGCTTCCCTCAAAGGTTTGAAGCGATGAAAACGTCTGCGGTGGGCTAAAACTCGAAGACCAGCCGCTTCATTATTGGGTCTGGTATGGTGTACGTGTGTCCTTTTTTCTCTATAATCATTACCCTCTCCAGATTTTCAAGCATGTCATCAAGAACCTTGCTGTTCACCGCTAGGGCGTTTTTCAGCTCGCCCCACCTCGCTGGTAGAAGCTTTAGTAGTTTGGTGTACTTCTCAGGCGTTTTTCGTGTTTCTAGAAACTTCT
>JAWAXJ010000123.1:0-4068 GCA_038896955.1 Desulfurococcaceae archaeon | reverse complement strand
AGAAAACACCCTAGTGTCCGTGAAGATCGAAGATCCAATCCACGTGAGAGCATTTACAATACCTCTTGTTCAAATGAATGGTGCAAACATCTTGAGTTACAGAGCAACATCCTACTTAAAGGGAGAAACAATCAGGTGTGCACTCTTCTCAATGTCGAACGCGATCAGTACCACGTACACCATACGAGGTGTAAGCTTCTACCAGAATCCTGCAGTGAGCATTATTCCACTGTTCTTCGCTTTACCACTAGCTATAATAGTAATGATCCTCGGGATAACCCTAACTACGCTAGCTTTATCCAGAAGAGTGAAAAACGTAATTTCAAATAACTAGGAAAAACAAGGGTTAAAGTAGCAAAGCTTATTTTTTGGAAAGTCGATTTAAACCTTGAGCACCAGTGATGAGGAACCTATGGGACTCGACAGGATGAGAGAGGCCCCGCATAGCTGAGTACTCCTTCATTGATGCAATGCTTATATACCCAGCGGTCTTAGGATCTAATGGTGCAAGCGGTATGGCGAAGTACAGAGTTAGAATAGACCCCAGGGAGAACTGTATATCCGACATGGTTTGTGTCTCTATATGTCCAGACGTGTTCGAAATGAACCTGGATGACAACAAATCTCAGATAACACCAAAGTACCGGGAAGGAGACAACATAGCTGTTGGCATAGTACCAGAGGAGCTAGCTTCCTGCGTACAGGATGCAGCGAACGCCTGTCCTGTCCAAATAATACATGTTGAGAAAATAGAGTAGCATCTAGTAGCTAAGACTTTTCACCACTGTAGTTTTTGTTCCTCCTTTCTCAACATGGTTTTCTCAGGTGGTACTTTGAAGCTCGAGGAAGCTTATAAGTTGGCTGTTGAAGTGCTATCCGAGAGCGTAAAGTACAAAACTGTTCTAGGAGAACAGTACGAGGAAATTGTTAACTACTATAGTGAAGTCCTAGCAAAGCACGGTGTCCATGTCACAGTACACCGCGTACCAGACGAGTACACCCGTAAGCACCTAGCTCAGCAGTTTAATCCGGATAAACCCAGGTACATACTCCTAGCTAGAGTGGGATACGGTGAGAGAGTTCTACAGTTCAATGGCCACTACGACGTGGTTCCAGCCGGAGAAGGCTGGAGTAAACCACCCTTTGAACCAACGATCACGAATGGTAAGCTCTTCGGCAGAGGTTCAAGCGACATGAAGGGTGGTATAGCAGCGATCATTGCAACACTGGTTTACTTCGCGCAGACAAGGGAACCAGGTATAGTATTGGAAGCAGCCTTTGTTCCCGACGAGGAAATAGGTGGAACTACGGGAACAGGATACCTTGTCAACGAGCTTGGTAGTAGACCAAACTGGGTTGTAATCGCTGAACCCTCAGGGTTAAACAACATCTACGTAGGACACAGAGGCAACGTGTGGTGCCTTGTGAAAGTGCACGGTAAGCAAGCACACGGATCTACACCGTGGCTCGGCGATAATGCATTCGAAAAAATGCTAGTGTTCGCCAGAAGATTCATTGAAGAGTACAGAGCTATTCTCGCGAATAGGATAAGCTCGTACAAATACGAGCACCCTGAAGCGTCAAAACCCTCGATAAACCCTGGGGGTCTTCTCGTGTCACCTGGAGCTGTTAACGTGGTTCCAGGGTTTGTTGGTTTCAGTATTGATAGAAGACTGGTGGTGGAGGAGAAAGCCGACAACGTCGTAGCCGAGATAATGAGTATAGCCGAGAGGATATCACATGAAACAGGTATCAAGGTATCAGTAGATGTACTCAGTAAATCTGACCCCGCGTATACACCCGAGGACTCTCCAATTGTAAAAACGCTTGTTAAATCAATAACGCAGGTAACAGGTGTATCACCACGTACAACAATCTGCGTAGGAGGACTAGACCTAAAGTACTACACCGCGCGTGGAATACCAGCAGTAGCCTACGGTCCAGGTAAAGTCGAAGTAGCACACAAGGTAGATGAGTACATTGAGCTCGAGGATCTCAGAAGAACAGTAGAAATATACATTAACCTAGTTAAAAACCTGGAGAAGGAATCCGAGTAGCAGGCTATGCTCCGTAAACCCAAGTTAGCTTTTAGTTTGAAGTTTAAATTCTAAGTCCTGGATCTATGTGTTACAGTAGATGCTTACGCCTCATAAGGCTGATTAAATGCCTTACAGAGTACTAGTAGCCAACAGAGGAGAAATAGCAATCAGGATTGCTAAGACCGTTAGGGAAATGGGGCTCACACCTCTGGGTATTTACACGAAGGAGGATGTATACTCGCTTCACAGAAGATTTATGTTCGAGGATAGAGAGGTTTCAAGCTACCTTGACATAAAGGATATAGTTGATGTAGCAGTGGAAATGGGTGCTGACGCTGTACACCCCGGTTACGGGTTCCTAAGCGAAAACCCCGAGTTCGCTAGGGAGGTTTTAAGAAAGGGCTTAGTTTTCGTGGGTCCATCACCGCAGATAATAGGAATGGCTGGTGATAAAACAGCAGCGAAAGTATACGCTGAGAAGATGGGAATACCAACTCTTCCATGGACCGAGGCTTCGAAGCTCGAAGACGTAGTAGAGTTTGCACGTGTTCACGGCTACCCAGTAATAATAAAAGCAGCTGGTGGCGGAGGCGGCAGAGGAAGTAGAGTAGTATGGAGAGAAAAAGACGTAGAAACAGCATTCGAAGTAGCAAGAAAAGAAGCAGAGAGAGCGTTCAAGGATCCTAGGCTCTTCGTTGAACCCTATATAGCTAGAGCAAAGCACATCGAAGTGCAAGTGATAGGAGATGGTTCCACGGTTGTTCACTTATTTGAGAGAGAGTGTAGTATTCAGAGGAGGTTCCAGAAGATCGTCGAGGAAGCTCCAAGCCCATCGCTTAATCCTGATGAACGGGGGAAAGTTCACGAGTACGCTGTTGCATTGGCATCCGGGTTAAGATACGTAAACGCTGGAACAGTAGAGTTCGTGTTCGACGTGGATAGAAGAGAGTTCTACTTCATGGAGATAAACACTAGAATACAAGTGGAACACCCCGTTACCGAGATGATAACCGGAATTGACATTGTTAAGAAGCAAATTGAAGTAGCTCTCTACGGTGTACTTGACCTGCGTCAAAGTGACATCACAAGGCGTGGACACGCGATAGAAGTAAGAATATACGCTGAAAACCCATTAACAGGTGAACCCTCACCTGGTAGAATTACAAGGTACGTGGAACCAGTTGGACCGGGAGTAAGGGTGGATACCGGAGTAACCGAGGGATCCATTGTAACCGACAGGTACGATCCACTGATATCAAAGCTAATAGTGTGGGGACCGGACAGATACGTTGCTCTACGTAGACTAGAGAAGGCGCTGAGCGAGTACATAATAGAGGGTATATCAACGAACATAAAGCAGTTAAAACTCATGATCGCATCAGCAGAGTTCCTGAACGCATCATACACAACTGCGTTCTACGAGAAGAACGAAGCATACTTAAAGAGTAAACTCCTGGATGAGGCTACATTGCACTCGGTAATAGCTTCAGCACTACTAGAGTTCAAAGACGAGGGTTGCAAGACCTTACTCAGGAAAACACGGGGATTGAAGGAAATACTGGAAACACCTCGAGCAGAAAAGCTGAAAAGAAGTGCATGGTACTACTACGTGGTTTTAAGAGGAGCTATTGAAAGAGCAAAGCAACGTAGAATCGTGAAGAAACCCTAGTAGTCCCACAGAAATAACACAAGATCATGTTCTAGTAAAGAATACATGCCACCCTGTCAATACGCATTTTTATAAACCTTTCAAAGTATACTCATGAAACTGAGTGTGTATACGGGTGTTTCAACGGAATGAGTGAAACCCCCAAGGAAAACAGGTTTGTTCTCTGGCTTGAAGAGGTTAGAAAAGAGGATACACCTCTGGTAGGTGGCAAAAACGCGAACCTCGGTGAAATGATAGCTGCAGGAATACCAGTACCACCTGGTTTCGCTGTAACAGCATACGCGTTCAAGTACTTCCTCGAGAGGACAGGTCTTGGTGAAAAGATATACGATATGCTCAGAAAACTTGATGTTAACAACA
>JAWAXJ010000122.1:0-4095 GCA_038896955.1 Desulfurococcaceae archaeon | reverse complement strand
TCGGAGCATACGCGGCAGCTGCTGCAGCTATTGGCTTCATTCTAATGGATCTCGCAGATGCCGCACTATGGGGTTTCACAATGTCTGTTGCAACTATGATTGGACAAGCTATTGGTGCTGGACTCGAGAGTAGAGCTAGAAAAGTTGCTTCAAGAGCTATACTGTACATTGGTGTAGCCACCTCAATGGGTTCACTCGTTGTCTACGTACTACGCATGTTCTTCATACAGCTTTTCACGAATCTAGAAGCTGTTGTAGTTGAGGCTGATCTCTTCGTGTCGATCTTCATATTCTCGTTACCCACGTTCGCAATATTCTTCATAGGTATGTCCATTGGCAGAGGATCTGGTCACACGCTGTACCCAACGATTCTAGGCATCATAAGGCTCTGGGTTCTAAGGCTAGGAGTAGGTTACCTCCTAGCGTTCCACATGGGTATGGGAACAATAGGTATTTGGACAGCTATGTCTCTCAGCAACGTGGTTTCAGGTTTAGCGATCATACCCTGGGCTCTCCGGGGTAGGTGGACAACACCCGTGATCAAGAAACATTACCTGCACGCTGTACCCGTTAGAGGCTAAATTCGCTCGGTTCGTTAAACCTCATCGTGGATACTAGTGCAGGTTTAAGACCTTGCATCTACTACATGTTTAAACTGGGAAGATGCGTTGATGAAGACTTTTGGGTCTGATCAGTGAAGATACGGTGGGTTTCTGAGCAAACCGGGTTCGCTATGCAATGATTCCTCAGCTCAAGAACCATGCACAATGGTGTATTACTTGATGCCTCACGAGTGCAATAGTACTCTGCGCAAAGCTCTCAGTGCTCTGGTGGAGTGGTTCAAGGAGCACGGAGCCAGATTCCCGTGGAGAGGGGAAATAGGCTGGTACGGTATTCTCGTAGCTGAAACCATGCTGATTAGAACCAGGAGAACAGTCGCTGAGAGAGTTTTCATAGAGTTCATGGAGAAGTACCCTACTCCAGAGTCCTTGTGTAAAGCTGACTCCGTAGAGGTAGAAGCGTTGTTCAGGAAAATCGGTTTACCCTGGAGAGCCCGGAAACTCAGAGAAACCGTGTGTCGTATTCTCTCGGAGTACCGAGGAGTTCTTCCGTGCAGCTACAGTGAACTCGTGGAGTTACCAGGTGTAGGAGAATACATAGCTCGAGTTCTCTTGGCTCGTGTTTGCAAAAAACACTATGCCTTCGTTGATTCAAACGTCAGCAGGGTCTTCAGTAGACTAGTTGGGTCGGATCTAGACGTTAAAGCCATTGAAAGAATCCTTGAAGCCTGCACCGAGCCCGGCGAGCTGATCATGGTTAACACAGCACTACTGGACATTGGAGACTTGTACTGTAAGCCTAGAAAACCTGTCTGCACGCTTTGCCCACTGAAGGAAACCTGCTCACATGGATTGCAAACCCGAGAAGCATCCTCGAGCAGAGCAGAAGCTAATTTACCTCTCAACGCATGATCGATTCCATGCCTGCGTGGTGATTTATGAGCAACGTACTTGTGAAGAACGGGCTTGTTGTAACATCACATGGTATATACAGATGGGATATCAAGATACTGAACGGTATTATAGCTGAGGTAGGCACAGGATTATCGAGCAGTGGCGTTGAGGAGGTCGTGGATGCGGCTGGATGCTACGTTTTCCCAGGGGTTGTAGACGAGCACGTTCACATGCGGGAACCTGGCTTAGAGTACAAAGATGACTTTGAGCATGGTTCTAGAGCGGCTGTTAAGGGTGGTGTAACCACAGTTATAGAGCATCCTAACACCATACCTCCCGTCGATTCAGCGAGTAGGCTGATCTCCAAGGCTAAGGCTTTGGAACCCAAGGCTTACGTTGACTACGCTCTTCTCGGGGTTTTACACGATGGAAACGTGCACGAGTTCGAGGACATTCTGAGCGCTGGTGCTATCGGGTTCAAGGTTTTCATGGGTCCAACGACCGGTAACATACCACCACCGAGTGATCATGCACTTGTAGAGATTCTCTCTAAATCCGCAAAAACAAACACCAGGATAATGTTTCACGCTGAGGACCACGCGCTAGTAGTATACTTCACCGAGGTTGCGAAGAAGCTAGGCGAAGACCCTGCTCTCCACGAGCAAGCAAGACCACCGCTCGCAGAGGTTTACAGCATTGCGAAGATAGCAGCTGTAGCCAAGTACACTGGTGGAAAAGTGCACATTGTTCATGTATCTTCTGCTGACGCTTTAGAAGCGGTGCTCAAAGCCCGAGAGGTCGGCGTAGACATTACAGCTGAAACGTGTCCACACTACCTGGTGCTTGAGAAGAGTGATTACTACAAGTATGGTTCATTGATCAAGGTGAACCCGCCTATACGTGGCGGAGTTCACAGGGAAACGCTGCTGAAGGCTACTGCGAGAGGGGTAGTTGATACCATAGGCTCAGACCACGCACCTCACGCACCAGAGGAGAAGCTGAGAAGCATCTGGGATGCAGCTGCAGGAATGCCGGGTGTTCAAACGCTTTTCCCCATTATGCTGGACTTAGCGCTTAGAGGTCTCATTCCGTTGACTGTTCTGCCAAGATTACTCTCCGAGAACCCTGCTAAGCTGTTCAAGCTTTACCCGTGGAAGGGTGCTATAATCCCTGGTTCCAGCGGAGACCTCGTAATCGTGGATCCGAGCAGTGAGTTCACCGTAACAGAGAAATGGCTCGAGTACAAGCACAAACTTACACCGTTCCTAGGCTGGAGGTTAAAGGGTAGAATAAAGTACGTTACTCTACGTGGATACATCGTGGTAAGAGATGGTGAATTAACCGGTGTAAAAACCGGTAGATGGTTAACCAGAGGTGAACTGCTCAATGAGGGATAAAATTAACAGGTCTAGAAGACTATTCTAAACCCTCTCAGATCTCCTCGTGGCGGTTCATACGTTATTTTCACATTGGTAACATGGCCCGGACCCCGTGTTTTTATGGTCTCTACGAGGTTCTCGATGAGCTTTTCATCACCTTCAACTACTATTTCAACAGAACCATCGCTGAGGTTTCTCACATACCCGTTTAAACCGAGTCTTCTAGCTTCTCTGTAAACAAAGTACCTCATTCCAACACCTTGAACTATACCGTACAATCTGATCGTAGCTCTCTTCATGGGGAGTACCTTGGTTGAAGTTTTCACCACAACACCTATATTGTGGAATGCGTCTCAAAAACACTTCTATATTTTCGGTTTCACTTGGACCCACGATATGCTCGGATCATCAATGGTCTGTATCAGTTTCTCGGCAACTACAAGACTCAGCTTCTACCCGAGCAATGGGTTTGTGGGCATAAACCATGTACACACCTACCGCTATGCACCAACATGAGTAGGAAAGATAGAGTTACAGAAGGCTTTGCGATCACCATAACATGAAAACCCAGGGGCTGAGAGACATATAGTCATAATTGAATTTGAAGGTTCATCGAGCTTGTAGAGAGCATTGTGCAGAAAGCAAAAATCCATGGAGTGTGCTCTTTAGTCTCTTAAAGCAATACAGTACACTTGGACGCTTTGCTTACGTGTTTAGATTCTAGGCTAGCTCCAGAAAAAATGTTGCAGTATCATAGTTCCCCAAATAGCACTGGTTGTTCTAGGAACTACTTTATTAGAATTTTACCTGGGTAACTGCTCAGCTTACAAATCTCCATGAACACTCCAGTTGCTTTAACGGGAACTTCGACAACGTAGTTCATTACGGATTTATATACCTCCTTGATACCTCGCCGAGTTAACCTGTAGGTTCCTCCTGCTTTCGTAACAATACCACTCAGCTCTAAAACATTCAATAGCAATTTCACCTTGAACGGTATTTTTCTAAGACCTATTAACCTGAACGAATCTTCCGATATCTCAACAGCGCTCAGTTGATCAAAGAACAATCTCCATACTCTTGAGGTGTATTTCAATTTCCGAGAGTAAATAGCAGGCAATGCGTTCTTTTCTCCAATTGAACTAACGTACTCTTGTATGCTATGTACGTTTATATACTGATACGTACCAGTATTACTTCAGGCACCTGCACCTAGACCTATCAGAGTTCCCACTAGTTCCAGGTTTACTGTAGCGTACTCG
>JAWAXJ010000121.1:0-4102 GCA_038896955.1 Desulfurococcaceae archaeon | reverse complement strand
TACTTCAAAGAGCTCCTATCACAATTCGTCTCACTTGAGCCTCATCCAGACATTGCTTTTGAGGGTGGAAGGTTCATAGTATCAGCACACAGACTTGTTGTAGCAAAGGTTGTTGATGTAAGACCATACTCAGCTGTACAAAGCCATGGAGACGTAGGTGGAAAAATACTAGAAGAAGTCAACAGCCTAGAGGATGCTGAGAGGCTTCTCTCGGAAGTTAAGAGTATCATAGCAAACCTGAAGAAAACTCTCCCGCTGGATAACAGCAAGAGAGAGCTGTACGAGGACCTTGTTAAACTGGTTAGAGAAGACCTGGTTCACAAACTAGCAGAGCTTATCAGGGAAAGAACCCTTGACTTGAACGAAGTGATGAAGCATAGGGTTATTTCAAGGATACTAACAGCACCTTCAAAACGATACGTACTTAGCATGTCCATTTTTGCAGATGTACCCGACGTTGTCCTGGTAGATCAGTACTTTCAGGTTGTACCTACTCAGAGACTCAACGAACCACCGGATGTACTAGCCTCGCTGAGTGACCTAACATGTGATAGTATGGGAGAAATAGCTTCGTACATAAGCCCGGGTGTAAACTACAGCGGAGATTACTTGTTTACCAGAGTAGACTCCAGGCTAGTTCTAGTTCCCGGCTTAAAGCTCAAGCTAAGGGGTGTTCCACTTCATCTACCCTCAAAGAAGGAAAACTATTACGTAGCTTTCCTAGATACTGGTGCATACCAGGACACTCTTGCAATGAAACACAACCTGATATATGGGGCAACAGAAATCATCATAGACTATGACCAAAGCGGTGATCTCATCGTCGAAGTTGTAAAACACGAAGATCTCTACACCTAGGAACCTTGAAACATGAGACATTTTTGCTACTTGTAGACAGTACTTTTTACCTTTAAAATATCCAGAACCGTGTTTACGTCTAAGAGTACCCCTGGATACTCTGTTTCAACTACCAGTGTTTCATACTTGTACTTATGAACAATTTCACGTAATCCCTGCTTCTCCTCGGATATCGATAAAAGGTCTTCCAGTATTGTACCCGATAAGAGAACAGGGTGTCCTCGTTTGCCACGATAGCCGGCTACCACTATCTTGTAACGATCTCTGTTCTCCAGGAACTTCGTCACAATGAGAGTGTATATGCCAGGATGCACCCAGGCTACATCACCAGGATTGATCATTACAGCTGTTACGTGACTAAGCCTATTAGTTATGTATCGTAGACCTACTTTGATCGAGGAGCTCATTCCACCTTTTGCGTAATCAGGGTTTTCAACAAGGTCTATGTTCAGTCCTCTCTCCATGAGAACCTTTTCTACATGTTTACTCATGAACCCTGTTACAACAACAATCTTATTTACAGAACCAGACTTTAGAATGTTCTGTACTGTTTGAACTATGAGTGGTTCGTGTTCGTATACGTAGAGTAGCTTATTCCATGGGAACCTTGTACTCATACCTGCTGCTAGCACTATGCAGCATATCATGTAGAAACTGCTACCTCGATATGAGGTTTAACCTGTATATGTCAGCTACGTCTTCGCATCTATCAGTTATAGTCTCTGCGTCGTCGATCACGATGTGTAATGCTATACATTGTACTCCGAAGTTCTCCATGCATAGTTTAAATAGATCTTCGAGAGCCTTGAGCCTGAGCTCGTCTACGACCTCCTCGTAGTGCTCAGCTTCAGTAGCGTATTCCATGACCTTCTGGGGTTCGTGCGGAAAATGCTCTGCGACACGTACTAGGCTTTCTATGCACTTCTTGGAGTTGTCTACTATCTCCGCTACGTACCTCTGAACTTGAACCGGGATTGAAATATTGATGTGCTTAAAGACCAGTATTTTCTTTGCAACAGCCTTAGCCAACCCTGGGATCTCGTCGAGTACTAGTGCTATTCTTAAAAGGTCTTCTCTATCCTCCGGATGAAGATGCCCTGCTCTGAGACAACTCATGAGCTCTCTCTTGATCTCGTCTCCTTTCTTCTCTACATGCATGAGTTCTTCGAAAAGCTTCTGTAGTTCATCGTATGTTTTAACATGATACTCCTTTACTATTCTTCCCAAGATATCAATGCTCTCGGATGCTATGAGGGTGTGGTTTCTCATTTTATCCAGTATTTCTTCAATGAACTTACCCATGGGTATTTTCAACTATGTCACCTACGTTGTTAAGTTATCGCAGTAGCTTATATTTCCTCCAATGCAATTTTGTAGCTTTTATGCAATAGCTTGAAAAAAGTAATACGGCTTACTACTAACTTTAATATGACATCTACTATCTGTAAAAATATATTAGACTCTCTAGACAAAGCATATACATGGTGAATGTTCGCCTGGTGAACTAATTCATGAGCAGTACAGATTTCTGTAGTATATACGATATAAGGTTCTTAGTTAAAAGAGGCATAATCATTACACCACCAACGTTGAAAACGCTTGATGCTGTAATAGCACTCAAACGCGTTACTGCTGATGATGTTGCCAAGTACACCGGTAGAGCTAGAACAATTGAGTCTCGATACCTAGCTAGGCTCAACAAGATGGGTATAATTGCCAAGGTTAAGGAAGGGAGACGTATATTCTACTTGGAACCTATATATGCTGTACAGCAGTACTACGAGCTGTATGGAGACGCCATAGCGCCCGAGCAACTAGCACACATGCTTAGCCTACCTGCTGACATCGTAAGGATAATACTGGACTCTATTAAAACGAGAAAACCCGCTACAAGCTAGCTTCTCGTTTTCAATGGTATAACTATCTCAACCGTATTAAAGCTATTGTTCGATACTACCTTAATACTCACGTGAGTAGCGTTGTAGTTTACTCTTTTTAAGGCTTCAGCAAATGCTTCTATGAGTTTAGTTATGATCAGAGTTCGCGAGTACTCACCTGTTCGCGCAACGAACTTGTCTATTGTTGACAGAGCTTCCTCGTCTACTCTCAAGGATATCATTTTTTTCCTGGGTTTTAGTGGGATTTCGATTATAATGCCTCGAGGTAATTGTTGCTCTTCGTCGTTAGTATATGATAGCAATGATTTCACCGTTGTTTTTCCAGAGTTAAATTATCGCTATAGTTTATAAATTCAAAACCGCGAACAACACCGTGGTGAAACGTGAAGTTCGTACTGAGCTTTGATAAAGCCTTGATAAGTCGAATAACCTTTCTATGATTATTTGCCTTCTGCATGCAGTAATTTTAAACCCATGAAAACCATAGTAATAGCACTGGGCTAGAAATCCGCCTTTGCAACGCTCCCGAGCGGGAGTGAGTGAGCAAAGGCTCTCTCCTGGGCCTCTCACGTAGTTGAAAAGGTGAGTAAAGAATATTTTCAAGAGTGTTAAACTAGAAAAATAGGGGTTGAATTGAGGCTTAGTTTACTGCTTTTCATGGACAATGTTGCAAAGCAATCTCGATTGGTTATGATTGGTAATAAGGTTTACATCGAGAAAACATACTCAGCGGAGCCGGGTATTATAAAATGGTACTTAGTTAGCGTATCTAACTTAGCTGTTGGTGTGTATCCATTCAAGCTGAAGCCGCATGAAAGACTTGAAAACGAAGTTGAGTTCATAAGGTCTAAAAACACGTGTTTCAACAAACCTGAGGTAGTTCTCGTAGATTACATTAATCTAAAGCTCATAAGAGAGTTCGTAAAGGGAAAAGTGTACAATCTTCAGGCTCCACCATTGATTCACTATTTGATCGCTCGTGAAATTGGAAAATGCCACGAGCGTGGCTGGGCTTTCGGAGATTCGAAAATCACGAATTTTCTCTATGAAGGTGAAAATCTCTACGTAGTAGACGCAGAGCAGGCTACAAGTAGTGGTAAAGTGGAGTACTACGCGTGGGACCTGCTAGTGTTAGTATCTACTCTTCTCATTGACGGGTACATAAAAGCTCTATTCTCTGAAGCCGATAGAGAAAAAGCATTTGAAAACATCATACGTGGATACTTGGAAGGAAATAGTAATGGATTAGAGGTACTTAAGTTGCTGAGAACCACTCAGTTTAAGACACTACTGTATCTTCTGATACCTTTTCCACTGAGCTACATGTTTTACAGGAAAATAGAGGA
>JAWAXJ010000120.1:0-4115 GCA_038896955.1 Desulfurococcaceae archaeon | reverse complement strand
CTACGCTAATCCAACACCTAGAAACCGCAACACAGGATCCAGCGTACCAGTCATGCTGAGTAGAACAGGAAGTATCAGTGCTCCTAGACAGTAGCTTAACCTCGTGTTGAAAACTAGAGCGGTGAAGCCTATGGTGGAAGCTACAAGCATTAGCAGTACACCGGATACTCCAGCAACCATGTAGGATAAAGCAGCGAGAACAATGGAGAGAGCAATTGAGAGGTGTACGTAGTTGATGTACTGCAGTAGTCGAGCAATGGCTTTGGACATGTATAGCGTTGCTATAAAGGACAGAGATGCAACCAGGAGAACGGTGAACAGTGCGTAGTAGTACTCTATCCAGGTTTTCGGAGTGTAAATACCCTGAACAATCCACGCGACTGCTCCCCTGGTTATTCTAGCAGTCGGCGTGAAGAGAAGTAGTAGTGCACCAACGTAGTAAACAACTCTAGCTGCACCCTGGCTAATCATGAACGTATCGTCTCCTCTCGAGCTCACCATGTGTCCGCTGACCAAAGCACCCATACCACCCGTTACAACTGGAAAGAAGGCTGCAATACCACCTCCTAGAACACCTGATCCAACCCCTGCAAGCACCGCTCTCAAGTTGGTTTCCATTAGATCCCTTGTATCCTGCTTCGGAACATGAACTCTGCTAATAATGTTCCTTAGAACCCATGAAAAACCGAAGAAACCGATGAACAGTGGTGTAAGCCTTGCAAAAGCTCTCTCAGCTGGTATTATCGAAGAGTAGTTGACGTAGAGACCCAGTACACCGGAAGCGAAGAAAACTATTAAACCACCAGCAAGCTGCCTCCACGCTACTAGAAACCTCCGTAGACCAGTAGGTTCACGGTCTCCCTCCTTGGGCCACTCGCTGAGGAACATGAACAAAACTATGGCTGCTAGTACCCAAGCGTAGAATGGGCTGAACAGGTTGAAAACCACGGGGATCACTAGTGGTGCAATGGTTAATCCAAAGATTACCAGGAAGAGAACTCCACCCATTGCTCCAACAAGGTAGAGGAGTACAGCTCTATGCCCGTAGCCCATTAGCATGTACCTTTGACTTGGGAAGAGCATTAGCATTAACGAGTCATCGGATATACTCAGGTACGTTGCAGATACAGAGCTCATGAAAGCAAAGGATACAAGTGCACCTAGAGCAAAGTAGGGCATCAGGTATGGGTTACTAGCTATGAACTCCGGTGTTAGTAGGGTTATCACCACGATGAGGTTAACAATGTGGAACCCGGGAACCCAGGATACAGCTAAGCCGATCAATCCTCCGATAATACTCCAAGTAATTACCTCAAGAGGACTTGCTGGAACCATCCTCGTTCACCACTATTGCCTGTAACCCTCCTTCGAGTAGACAACTATTTCCTCTATACCCCCGTACACATCCCTGTAGCCCGCAACACTAATGATAGCTCCTTCTCCCGGCAAGCTTAGCCCAATTTCAGCAACAACGGATCTTGGTATGAACACTAGTATAATAGCACCACTTTCATCGGTTATGTTAATCTGCCAATCGTTACCGCTCGTTGCTCTCGATGATACCACTCGTGCGTTAACGATGGCAACGAGTGAACCGTAGGGTCTACGAAGTGCTTCTGAAACCGTGAGTACAGGTGTTGGCTTAGATACCTCCACGGTAATGCTCAAAGCACTTATCAAGTTGCTTGATCTAACGGTGCCGTTCACCCGTATGATCGTGCCTGGACCAGCGTTCCACGGATCAATAGTAGCAACCAGTGTTCGACTCATGGTTACGTTCACTCTACCGGTTTCATCCGCGATCTCCACGTAGTATAGTCTATCAGTGCTGTTGTACCTTATGTAGAGTAGTTCACCCATAACCACAACATTCTGCCCTATGTAGTTGGCTAACTCTCCTATTTTTACTACAGCTGGTGCTGGTGGTTGCTCACCTACAGGTGGTTGTTCAACACTAACGTAGATTAACCCGTTTTCACTGTAAACGACTATTTCTTCGTATTCTCCGTAGATATCCCTGTAGCCTGCAACAGCAATGGTAGAACCGGGTGAAGGCGGAGATTGCCCAATTCCACGTGCAACAGATGATGGTACGAATACTCTGAGAGAGCCGGTTTCATCCTTAACATCTATAATCCAGCTTCCACCGCTTGTTACAAAGGATGAATCTACTCTTGCACCCCAGAGTACAACAATGCTACCCCACGGCTGAGCAAGAGCATCTACTACCCTTGTGGCATTAACCGGTGGTTTAGCTTCTAGAACCTCTATTAACGTGGCATTAATTCTAACACTCGAAGCTACTACACCCGTTATTCTCAAGATCGAGTTCAAACCAACGGTCCACGGGTTAAGAACAGTACTTACCATTTCTCTGGGAGCATAAGCTCTAACACTGTTGCCTTTGTCATCGAATAGTGTAACTATGTACTGTCTCTCGGTTGAATCGTAACCGAGTCCAGCGAAGAATCCTCGTACTACAACAGACTCGTTGATGTAGTTGCTTAGCTCTTCGAAGCCTACTTCTACGGCTTCTGGTAGTCTAGCGTAGTCTACATCTTCAAGCCTGAGAACGAGTATCTCAGGCGATGTCCCCCTGTAGTAGTATACTGGTCCACACACTCTCATGAAACTACCGGGGTTGTTCAAACCCCTCCACTTCTCTGCGAATTCAGCACGGTTACCGTAGCGATAAACGAATGTTCGCGGAACGAGAACCGTAACAGAGTCAACGGGTGTTCTCAGGTCAAAGAGTAATCCAGCGCTCACGTTCCTCGGGTTCACTATTATACCCTGAGCACATACGTACCTGAACTGCTCAATTCCCGCTAAGCTTGACACGTTCAAAGGTGTGCTCTCCGTGGCTCTTTCCAAAACTACAACGTGTTTAACATCCTGCAGAATACCGTACGTAAACTCCTCTCTCACTCTAACTTGTACTAGTAATCTAACTCTGTCTCCGAAGTCAAAGTAGTTGTAGCTTTCGAGAAGCTCAGTAGCCACTGGATCGTAGACGAACACCGTGAAGGGAGCAGCATCCGGGGTTTCCTCGTCTACTATGTATATTGTTAACCTGATTCTATTACCCGTTTGAACATCCAGTCTAACCGGTTCAACTACCATACCCTCTATCATTACAGTAGCATAGTTCAAGAAGAAGTTCCCAACTAGATCCCTTGTTCTATACAACGGTGCGGGTGCTTGCTGAGTAGCTGTGTACACACCGACTAAGCCTATGAAAACGAGAACAATGGATAGAACCTTAATGTATTTAGCACTGATTAATCTACGAGGAGACATCTCAGGGTAGTACAAGTATTTCTCCAACTCGGTGGACAAAGATCTCACCAATGTTACCTACTTTGTGTTGTAGTATAGCAATTATGCAATTATAAGTTTAAATAGTTGATTTCAATCATGGTAGAATTCGCTTTAAAGTTAAGACGAAATGGTTTTATTCTGCGAGGAGACTTATTTTCGGCTACCGATAAGCCGCCATAGCTTTACGTTGTTTGAATTCCTCCTGAACTTGTAGTGATGAACTGGTAACTACGAGCTACTTCTAAGAGTAATGCTCAGTGGTAGTAGTATGCAGTATGTTTCTCTACCGTTTTCCAGTGCACAGGAGTGCACTGTTGCTTTAACCATTGATTCTACTCCATCAATGTAAACTGTAAAGTAGAGGTAAATCACCATGTTAACCTCTAGAACGGTAGATATGAACCCTGGGCTGGGTGTTTGATTGACTTCGATTGTTCCAAGAATTACATGGGTTTTAGTAGCAGGATCGTAGCTTACTAGTGATATGTTGCCATGTAGATTAAAGGTTTCAACTGAAATACGCAACGTTAAATTGTGAGTAGTGTTATCATGGTTGACTACTCCAACGGGTGTAAACCCAGAGTACACGATGCTCCTGTTTGAAACAGCGGCTGAAACACTAGCAGAACCTCTCAGTCTACCGAACGTTGCGTTCAAGTAACTGTACGTAGCGTTGAACACGTCACCGGGTAAAACAGCATCAGTACTGTTGTATACTAAGCTTCTGAGTCCAGATGGATAGTACACAACTATTCTGCTTCCAGCACTCAGCCCAAACGGAGCAATAGACAGAT
>JAWAXJ010000119.1:0-4118 GCA_038896955.1 Desulfurococcaceae archaeon | reverse complement strand
AAAAGGCCGGCCTAAAAAGAGAAGCGAAGCCCGGTGGTGTAGCGGTAAGCATGCGGGGCTCTGAGCCGAAAGGCACGGCGAGCACGCCCCCGAGGACCGGGGTTCGAATCCCCGCCGGGCTACCACGTTCTCACTCACTCCTGTCTCCTCTCCCTTTGAAGATTATGACGACGTCCTTCAAGTCAGGTTCGTCGTAGACTTCCGCGCCATTCAGCTTCTCCAGCAGCTTGGGTAGCAGTTCAATCCTCTTCCTCAGCAGCGTTACAGCGGCCCTGCCACCCTGCTTCAAAACCCTTAGGATCTCATCCAGCGCAAGGGGGGCTTCGTGCAGCACCGTTACGGAGTAAACCGTGCGTAAGGATGAGTCTCTGAAGGGCATCTGCTCTGCATCCCCGCAGACAAGATCCCCGTGCTCGACCCTCCCCCTCGCCTTAGCCGCCTTGAGCATCCCCAGCGAAAGGTCGAGGCCCACGCAGTAGCACGGCACCCGCTCGAGGAGGAGGCCCGTACCGCACCCCACGTCCAACACCGGCTCCAAAGGCGGCTGAAGCTCGAGCACAACCCGAATCTTCGCGGCTTGCTCCTGCGAGTAGAGCCGATCGTAGACGCGTGCCAGCAAATCGTAGCTCAAGGCCACAACCCCAGCAGCGAGCCCGGCCTTTAAAGCGAGCTCTCACGCCCCCGCTCACAGTCCAAGCCAAACCCCTGAAAACCGGTGCGCCAAGTACAGCATCATGGGGTGAGAGTAAGTGGACCTCGGTTGGAGCACCAGGCAGTTCGGAGGAGCTACCGGACGGCTAAAGCATCAGGATGGGGAGCGCCACCCGAGCTGACCGGTACAGCGGCATCGCGAGTCCCAGCCGAGAGGTCACGCCAGTATGGAGCCTGAACCCACCCACTCCGAGAAATTGGAGGCGCAGCTAGCTTCTCGGGCCAGATCGGCTGGCCTCATGGCGTGATTCCGATTCTAGGCGAGCACCCGATTTAGACTAAAAATGAAGAAACGTTAGCTTAGATGCTGCTTTCTAAAGTTTGGAACTATGTTATTCATAAATACCCCCATGGAGCCCCTTTACGCGACCCCGCATGAAAGGGGTAGTAGACATCAAGGCGCTGTTAGCCCTTGGGCTGGTCTTAGCAGCCGTCCTAGCCGTAGCCTCAATTGCACCGCTAGCTGCAGCGCAACCACGGGTGGAAATCACCAAAATAACAATGAATCTTGAGGATCAGCTTGGCAGACGGTTAGCCAATGAAAAGGTTAGGATCGTCATTTGGAACCAAAGCGATCCAGCTAGGACAGTATACCCCAACGGGTACCCGATCGCTTACATCGAGGGCGTAACCAATAAGACAGGCGGGATTGAACTGAAGCTGACCGGCATAGCACCACTATACGAGGATTCCAGTGGGAAATATAACATCACCATCGCGATATACAAGTACGATAGATGGTTCCTGCTACACCAGGCCACCGACCTCACAATAGATGACCTCCTTGACACTTACATTAACCAGACCGTTACTGCCGATCATTGGTGGACGTTCAGATTCATCGCCTGGGACTACAGACATGACATGCCTCTCTACAGCGTATCGCCGTTGTATGGCCCTGAGAACGCGAGCTTCATCGTGTACCTAGACAACATTAAGGTAATAGAGATATGGGCCGATGAGAACGGTGAACCTGATAAGCTGTTCAACATCTCCGACACCGAGGTCACATTCAAGATTCCGAGGGAGGGTTGGTTCCTAATTGCCAGCAAGAAGAACGTAACCTTCACCAAGGAAATGTACTGGAACCTGCGCAAAGGTAAAGACACGATTGTACCCGTGCTCGTCGGGAAGGATCTGATCGCTGTCGGAATAGCGGATGGAACACCTTACTACAACTACACATCCTTGATAGGAACTAGATTGTACCCTGATCTAAAGATTGAACTAGAGCCGCTGATTCCAGAACAGGTGAATGATATTACAAATTATGGTTTCACGTACACCATTAAGTTAACTGGCTTAACCGATCTATGCGGAAATGATCTGCTGCTGGGCGATTTGGCTAAGTGGGCTATTGCTATTCAAGCCGATATTGACGGTTTGTTGGTTCTGAGGAGTGGAACTCCCACTGTAGGCAGTGAATTCTACATTCCGGACGTTTCGCTAGTGTACAACAAGAAAGTATCGATCGTGATTACCTTCTACAATGTACCTGTGCTCTCGATCGCTCTGAACCTAACCCAGGTTGAAGTTGAGGGGAGCGTCACGTTCTTCGAGACCGACATGGTTACGGGTACCGCGACTTTCGCTGGCCCCTACACTATTGAGATAAGTACGCCTGTGACCGTGATACCGGTGCAGATACGAGTCTTCGATAAGCAGCCCGACAATCCGCAGCCTCTCGATGAGGCGCGGGTCATGATCGAGGCGGGCATAATCGACCCTATATACACCGCAACCTTCGGAGGCGGTTACGTTCAAATGCCGCCCTTTGAAACTACCGGTGTCGCTGACATTGGACTGCCCGGTGGCGAAACAGCTTGGGGTGCTGTAAAGCGGCCAGTGTACTGGGTATACTACGGCGACCTATACGGTTACCTACCGGTGCCTTATGAGTACAATAAGAGCAGGGATCTTGAGTTCATTTACAGGGTGCGGGTATGGTGGAGGATGCCCGGTGGAACAACGTGGGTGGAGGTGACTGACCCGGCGAACTCGACGATTAAGCTGAACCCGAAGAGGTACATCGAGGAGGCTGAATGTGGGATACTATCGTTCAACATTTACGTGAACGTGTTCGAGGTTAAGGTTCAGCTGCTCGACCTGTGTGGCCGGCCGATTACTCCAGCCGAGTTCCCAGGTGCCACTGTTGCTGTGTTCCTAAACGACGTGTTGATCAGCTCTGTAACTCCCGGCCCTGATGGCAGCGTTTTCCTCAAGTTCATGCCGAGTGGCGACTTAAAGTTGAGGCTATCGTGGAAGGGTGTTATACTGAGAGCGAATGTTACACCGCCTGGCGCACCCGAGCCCTTGATTAAGGTTGATGCGAATATCGCCTATAATGTACCGAAACTCGTATTCCCAATAGGTGATGTTGTGCTTAAGCTAACCATGTGGGATGCTGATGTCGGGCTTCAGGGGCTTAACGTCACGATAGCCTACTTCAAGGACGGGAAAGAAGTACACCGCGAGGGCTGGGCTAGAACCAACTGCACTGGGCACGTTGTCTTCAAGAAGGTTCCGCTACTTCCGCTCGAGCCTGCCCGCAATGAAATCCGCGTACTAGCTTACACTCATGACACGCCCTACACAAGACCGATTGACAGCAACCTCCTAGTTTTGAACGAGACGCTCGAGTGGGAGAAACTGGCCCCCGGCGGTGTACCGACGTGCGAGGTAAGCTTCGAGTTGCCGACGTGGATCTACAGCTTCAAGGTTGCTGCAGTTGACCACGCGGGCACAGTGCTGAGGCACTTCAAGACCAGCATCGGATACTACCCTGTGACCGTGATCCTAGTGGACCAAGCCTACGAGGAGTTAACGACCTGCTGCCCCGAGCGGTGCCCAGAAATACCGCTCGCTTACGTGCTGGTGGACTTCAGGATCCTGAACGCCACCACGGAGAAGGAGCCCGCGGCGGTCTTCACGTTCTGGTCGCAGCAGTACTTTGAGTCAGAGGATCCGACGTGGCAGGAGAAGATCGGCATAAAGCCGCACCTGTTTGTTGCTGGAGCGAAATATCACTTCATGGTCTTCCACGGAGGTGTCCTCGTCTATAACTACACGATTACACTACCAAGGCCATTTGAGACTAAGACTGTGCTCTTCAACGAGACGAGCAAGGAAGTAACGGAAGTCGAAGGCGAAACCTACGCTTACACCTGGCTGCCAGATGGTAAGGGTAGCGTAACGCACCCGATAATGGTGTTCGAGGGAGCTAAGAGCTGGCTCGAAGGCGGTGGGAGAGCAGACGCACAACTGAAGCTTGTAACGTGGGTGCAGACACTCGAGGTGAAGACGCTCACCAACGCCGGTAAGTTTGCAGTACCAACCCTCAACCTGACGCTCATCAGAACCGACGTGCTCAACTGGACGATCGTCGGCGGCAAGTACGATGTACTATC
>JAWAXJ010000118.1:0-4132 GCA_038896955.1 Desulfurococcaceae archaeon | reverse complement strand
GCAACTCTAACCTTACGGTACACCTTGACACTCTTGATCCCTACTGCTGCAAGAGCTCCTACCATGGCTGGATTTACCACTTGACCTTTGGATCCGATCAGATCCGCTTGTTTGAGATCTTCGCCACGGTAGACAATGTTCGAGCCCTCTGAAACCTGCTTGTAGATAACGACTTTTCCATCTCTCACCTCTACATCTTCGTCCATAACTACAGCATCCGCCCCCTCGGGTATAGGTGCCCCCGTTAAAACCCGTGCAGCTGTCCCCCGCTCCACAGTAACACCTCGCGCATCTTGTCCTGGTTTCAGATAATACTTAATGGTCAACTCGATGGGGTTGTAAGGTGAAGCTCCTACGGTATCAATTGACCTCACAGCATAACCATCAACAGCGCTCACATTTGTTCTAGGACGATCTTGAGGTGAGTAAACATCTGTAGCGAGAATCCTGCCAACAGCTTCTAGAAGATCGACTTCCTCAGATTCGAGCTTTACAGTTTTGGCAAGCACACTAGCAAGTTTATCGACAGCCTCGTTGATAGCAATAGGGACCAACATACAGACGATTTCACCTATCCTGAGAATAAAAATCCCTTGTTAGCTGATAAAGCAATAAAAACAACCCTACATGCGTCTCCGAGCCTTGTACTTCTGGTCGATGAACGAGAAAACACGCACGGAATGACCAGTAGAACACGTTTGCCGCAGATCTGTGTGTTCCGCATCATTGTTTTATTGTTTCACATAAATGACAGTTGAGCTAATTCATCGCAAACCTTTAGTGTGACCTTGGTACGTTGATATGAGAATGATCAATGAAATAATCACAATCCCGAAGAGGACTTGTGAAGGTGCTACCGATTGCCCAAGGATTATGAAGGCAAGAAGGCCTGCACCAAAGGGTTCGCCGTAACTGATCAATGTTACTAGAGAGGCCGGGTACTTCCCTAGAAGATAGTTCATGAGTGTGTGACCAAGAATCATAGGAACAAGGGCTAGTAGAAGAAAGTAAGCATATGTGGATATAGAGTAGATGTATAAGTTTGACCCTGTAATCGTGGAGTATAACCAAACAAAGAAAGATGCTACTAGGTATGTGCTAAACGCGTAATCTAGTGCATTCTCCCTCAACCTTGACCTAGCGTAGCTGCCAATCTCGAAGTATACTGCACATAATACTCCTGCTAGGAGAGCGTAGAAAACTCCGGTCTCGAGTACAAGTTCATGCACATCCAGGTATAAGGCAACTAGAAGAGTTATCATAACTACGCCTGTTACCTGGAACTTACTCAGCTTATGCTTGTAGATCAGTGCATCTATCACTAGAGCGTACATAGGATAAAGCGTTACGAGAAGTGTGCTCACGTACACTTTTATCATGAATAAACTTTTCATCCACAGAATAAAGTGAAGAGCGAGCATGATGCCCGAGATCGCGTGGTGTACTTGTATTCTGGGAACTCCACGATTATTTCCTCTACTTCTAATGTATTTGAGTAGAAGTATCAACAGAGACGATAGAAGAAGCCGCCAGAACGCGCATGCTTCTGCAACTGCACCTGATAGTAAAACGAGTATACTGGCAGAGCTAATCGCTATCCAGATAACCACAATGTATAAGAGAAGTTGCCAATCAACTCGCATTGAGAATTCACTACATTCTTCTCAGCTTAGGCATGCCGAGGATGTCCATGAGCTCTGATAGAGTGAGAAGCGTGAGTACTGTTAACACTATTCTCGCCAGTCTCTTCGCTGTATCAGGTTCTTTGATAACAGGGTATTTCTCATAGAACTTGTTAAAGCTAAGAGAGAGTTCAACCGCGTACTCAAGGATTTTATTGGGTTTAAGATCCCTGTAAGCTTCAAGCAGAATGTACTCGTACCCTAGAAGATGCTCCAGCAGTGTTTTTTCCTCCGTGGTGAAACTCAAAGATGTTCGTTGTTCTATCAAAGACTCAGTCGCCTTCCTCAGTTCAGTTGTAATTAGGTCAACGTTATCTAGAGGTTCAATGTTCCACAGGTTTCTCAGAATACTCTGCGCTCTGACTAATGCGTACTCTAGTATAGATGCATAGTCAGTGGTTTCAATTTTCTCAGTGTCGAATACGAGAACCTTGGATGGCTCCACCGATAGTAGAAGAGCTCTTACGTTAGCTACAGTCAAGCTCTTCACAAGCGATCTCACCTCGTCTGATTCCACGTTTATTCCAGGCTCTTTCTCTGCCAGTTTTTTGGTGATCACCGATTCAGCATCCATGAGCAGTTCGTCCAATGTGTAGTAAATACCTCTCCTACCACTCATCCTCATACCCTTTAGGTGAACCATTTCGTACCCAAAATGATGGAGTTTCTCTGCTTCTTGCTTAAACCCCAAGATGTAGAGTACTGCTTTTAGCTGCTTTTGCTCCCTGGACTGTTCCACAGCTATGACATTGTAGACCTCGTCTGCACCGAGGCTCCTGAACTTATGTACAGTGTAAGCTATGTCTCGTGTAACGTACAGAGTTGTTCCATCACTTCTTCTTACAATGAACCTCCCGGGCTGATCTGGGTAGAAGAGGTCTTTAACGTACTCGTACGCCTCGGCTGCGCTATTGAGGTCGACTTCTACTGCTCCGTTGACAAGTCTCGCATACGGTGTTTTCAGGAGTTCTTCGACTATAGCATGGGCGAGCTTAACTACTTCATCACTTGATTCATAATCGAATCCGTCGAATGATATGCCTATGTGGGAAAGGGTTTCTTTAAATCCGTTTAGAACATCCTCCGCTATGCCTCTGAACAAGGTTACCGCATCGGGGTCACCGCGTTCTGCTCTTATCATAAGTTCCTTAATTGCATCCTCTGCTTCTACGTAGTTTTTAATGCTTGACTTTACTGCAAGATGCAACTCTGGGAAAAGGTACGCTAATCTAGCCTCTGCTTTCACGTATGTTAAGTACTCGCTGTACATGCTTCTAAACTCATTCAGCAACTCGAGTAGATGCGTTAACGTACTCTTTACTTGCTCGCTACTGGTGCTACTGAGAACCTCATTTAGGAACTTATGAGCACTTTTAACTTGCTTTAGGATATTGGCGTTCAATCCACGTTTAAATACCAGAGGCTTCAGGTACTCTATGAGGCCCTTTCGTACAGCATCCACGGGAATGTCCTTAGTTTTCTCCAGAACTTTCTCAGCTTCAGCTACAATAGCATAAAGAGTATCCCTTAGTTTAAACTTCAGCCTATTCAACTCTACTGATATATTTGTGAGCGCGTAGATAGCTCCATACCAGTGGTCTACTTTGATGTCAACCGGTTTTTCAATACCTTTGGATCTGACTATTGATACACCATACGCTAAAATAGCTACTTGTCTTCCGAGATCATTCACGTAGAACCTTGTTTTTACGTTAAAACCTAGTCTTCTGAGAAGCCTTGCATAGGTGTCGCCAATTACACTGTTTCTTCCACTTCCTATGTGTAGTGGGTGAACAGGGTTTGCACTAGTATGCTCGACAATCACATTTGTACCTTTTCCCACGGTAAGAAGCCTCCTGTTAAGTTCTCCAGTATACCAGTCTGTTGCTATTTTTATCAGCATCTCGCTGTAGTTGAAGGTTACGTTTACATATCCATTTATGAAGCTTGCGTTTTCAACGTTGCATTGCTCCTTTGATGCTAGTAGTTCCCTCGTTATGGAGGAACCTACAATGTCCCATTCCGCTCTATCTACATTCTTCAATAACACATGTATTGCAAAACCATAGTCACCAAGCATGGGATCCGGAGTTGGTTGAACACGTATTTTACCAGTATTTATCAGCTCGAAAACGTAGTTTTCATCTACATGGAGAACTTTACTTATTGCTTTAGCCAGTAGCGTGGCAACGCATCTTATGTTCTCGCGCTGCATGTAAATAAAACTCATTCAGACTCAACCATTATTCAACCATTATAATTCGAAAAACTACTACTCTTTTAAACACAACTCGAACTCGGAGATCTATCGGCAAATGAAAAAAAGCTGAAGCTACGTAGCTACTCTTAGTAGCTTATTTGACTAGTTCGTTTACTTTCCTGTAGAATCTACTCCACCATTCATACGCTGCTGAAACCGTGTCCTTTTCAAAGGCTTCAGCCCACTTGGT
>JAWAXJ010000117.1:0-4133 GCA_038896955.1 Desulfurococcaceae archaeon | reverse complement strand
AACTATTGAAAATGTCTTTAAGGAAAGCACCTCTTTGAAAAACAAAGAGTACTTCAATGTAGTTCTTCAAGGTCAGTGTTACTTCCAAATTCAACTTTGTTGAGAATATCTCTGCTAGCGTTCTAAAGGAATTAAGTACTATCCACAGTACAGGGAATAATGCTACTATAATATACCCTGTGATGATAATGTGTGTTGCTAGTACTTTTAGGTTATTAACTTTATTCAAGCCACAGCACCTCCCGAGCTCTCTGCATAGTTTTAGTAAATGTAAACAGCCCATGGATGTTCAAATAGAGACAGTGAAGTTTCTGAGATTCTAGGAGTGGATGGTTAGGTTCAACGGGTAGCACACGCATGCTCCGGCTCCTGTGGCTGTGGTGCAGAGCTCTAATTTAAGATTCAATACAGCACTTTGACTAGTTGATGCGAAGTACCCGCTGAAGTGTATCGTGTTCCCTAGCCCTGGGTTGAGTTGCACTATGCTCGTCGAAGTTGCGACTGGCACGCCGTTTCTCACCGATATGCTCGTGGAGTTCGTTGCTCCCTCAATCCACACGTCAAGGTTCAGGGTTGATGGAGCTGTGTAAGCATCCAGGATCAACCTGGCATAGAGAACCTGGTAGGCGTTTACGCGGAGGATTCGAGCCATAGTGTTGAAGCTGGATGTTCCCGAAATGTATAGTGTCAGGCTTGTACTCGTCTTGTTGGCTCCGAGACCAACCACGATTGGAGCCGTGGACAGAGTATATGTGTCTCCTCCTAGTACGGCATCAGTAACGGGCACGGTAAGCACTCCGCAGAGGTAAGCATCAGGATACGTTACTATTATTCTCCCGTCGCTACCTGTACCCACCACTACATCCCTCGTTACGCTGAGGGTGAAGGACGTTGCGGGGGCGGTCGACGAGTTGACGAGGCTCCCCAGGTTATCCCAGACCTCCACCACCATGCCCGTGTAGAAGCCTGTGAAGGATATTGACCGGGGATCGGTGCTGGACAGTATAAACTCATCGAAGTACGCTGTTGCATCGTCGACGCTGACTCCTACATATGCTGGGGTGAACACGTTGATATTGGTTATGGTTGCTGAAGCCGAGGTAACGTAGTTCCCGTTGGCGTCGTAGAGGTATGCTATTATGCTGATGGTTGTCCCCGATACCGAGTAGCTCACTACGATAATGTACCAGGCGGTTTGACTATAGCCGGGTATGATAACACTCGCATGATTTCTCCACGTAGTGATTACCACGTTGTAACTCCATATCTGGAGGTACCCAGTTGTGGGCCCAGCCCTGTATATCTCTACCGTGTACATCCTGTTTCTCCCCGTGTTCATCATTGAGATGCCGTAATAGCCTGTGCCTGAAACCCACCTTGTCTTCACTGCCACCCAGTTGTTGCCCGATACAGGGGTATTGTAGTAGTAGTGCGATTCACCTCCGAGACCCCCATCGTTGTCAGCTCCCCGCAGGACGTTGCCTTTAGCTCCTGCTACACCTGCAACACTAGTCCAGATGCCTCCGCTACTGGACCAACCGGGTACAGGGTACGCCTCGAAGTCTGTATATGTAAGTGCCCCTCTGCTTGTTCTCGCCAGCGCTGTGCACGCGTAATCATATGGTGGCGTTTCGAGGGTTGCTGGAGGTGGCTGGGGGAGGATTGTTAGGGCTGACTAGTAGTAGACGAAGACTGATGCGAAGGAGGAGAGCATGAAGATCGATGCCATCGCGTAGAGTAATTCAAGCCTGAGCCCGGGGAGCCGGGGAGTATTTGTGAGCGTAGGCTTGACCGTCTTCGTTGAGACCAGCGTGATGGAGGCGAAGGAGGTGGCGGCCACGGCAACTATCAGCGCTAGCATGAGCCAAGTGTTCGTCGCCAGCAAGATGACTCCAGCTGGTTCAATCCGCGTCCCGATGAAGGTTATGTTCCCAGCAGATGTCTCCACGGCTACTCTATCCCCGAGTATGTTGCTGAATCTTCCAAGGTCCATTATCACAGCCCTGTTGATGTAGCCGTTGAAGAGCCCGTGGAGGAGTATTAGTGCGGATGCGTTTCCGAAGACTAGCCCGGAAGCTAGCTGAAGCCTCCACCTAAAGATGATTATGGATGCGGCCGAGAGCAATAGGACTGCGAGCGATGAAGCCGTGAACGATAGTGATACATGCCTTATGTAGTCGGTGTGAGGCATAGAGACTGGTTGCTGGTTTACAGCATAGTGTAGTCTGTAGTCTAGGAGAGAGTAGAACCCCTGGACTAAGCCGTGGAAGTAGTAGATAGGGGAGAGAGCCACGAGCAGATAAATAGCCGACACTACGATGCTAGCGACGCTCGAAGCAAGCGTGAACCACGTAGCCGGCATACTCAACGAGTCTTTATCGGTAGTCCAACCCATCTCCTATCGCCCTGGTTGAACCAGTATACGAAGGCATACGCTTGCTCAGCGTGCTCAGGTGGCTCGACGACAACGTATGAATAGCCCTCTACGACTAGTGTTGTGTTACTCCAGTACCAGGCGTCCTTAACCAGATACTTCACTGCGACATCTACTGTTACTGGGAAGCAGTTCGGGTTATACACTAGCAGTGTACTGTTCGAGACGCTTAGCTCGGGGTTCAATCCGCCGATTAACACCTCGTACCTACCGCTGAGCCAGGCTACGTCGTTGAACTCTCCATCAACCCGTATCTCCAACGGAGCACCAGTCTCGAACGATGCACGCAGCATGTCCGGGTTGGGCTTCATAACCAGGGTTCCACCGGAGACCGAGACGACTTCAGCTGGAGTAGAGTTCACAGTTACCACTGCACTCGTCAACGAGAGAACGCCCATGTAACGCACGCTCACAGTGCAGGATGCGTAGTCCACGTATACGCCGGCTAGGCTAACAACAGGGGCAGGCACAGGCGTAGGAGTGATTAGCCTCGGGGCTGTTGCGTAGACTGATACCACGAGGAGGAGACCAATGGAGAGCGCTACAGCGTACGAGGAACCTACTACCGGGGTCTTGATGAAGCCGTAGAGAGCGTAAGCAATTAACGCTACCAGGACCGATATCCATAGTTCCCTTGGGATGGTTAAGACCACTCTCCCCTTGACCTTGTCAATGCTTATCGGGCTGTCTGCTGTGTCAGCATTGTCTCCCTTTGTGACCAGCATGGTTGTGTTTTCGTTAACAGTGTCCACGTGGAACATGCCTATGACCCGGTGTACTACGCAGTGGCTGGGGGTGACACAGTAGACAACTACGTCTCTAACCGCGATGTCACCGCTCACGTAGACAACCATGTCTCCGACGCGGATGCTGGGCTCCATGCTGTCGGATGCGATGACTGAGACCCCGAGGAGGCTTAGGTGTCCGAGCCTGGAGAGAAACGAGAGAGCGAGCACAAGGATGAATGCAATGAGGAGCGCGTAGGAGGCAAGAGAGGATGCTCTAGCGAAAAAAAGATCTGGTTGTAGGGAAGCCCGGCTTGGTCATCGCTTGCTACCTTCCAATGGCTGGGTTAGGTGGAGGAGTCTCTTCTGACGGCGTGTACACTAGCTTCGCTTCGTACTTTACTTCAGTGATGCTCGTACCCTCGGGTATGAATACGTAGAAATCTATCTGCCAGGTGCCTCCAACGGGTATCTGTCCCACGCTGTATGGCTGGTTAACTGTCAGAGTGGTTATATCGAGCTCTTTGACCTTCGTGTTTCCCTGGTAGAAGAAGAGCTTCACGATGCTATCTGCTGGGAGATTGGGGCTTGCAGAAGTGAGCATAATGTACACGTTCATCGCGTTGTCGTCGTTGTTTACTATCCTTAGCACATCCTTGTAGTAGTTCTCCTGGTAAGTGGGGTGGATGGTGACTGATGCCGAAGTCTTGTTATCACCAATGAATACCTGTATCTGGTTCTCAGTCCCAATGTCGGGCTGACCAGCGTTGCTACCTGCTACGAACACTACTCCTGGCTCAATGGGCAACACGGTAATAGTCAACGGGTAGTACGCGAAGACTGCTGCTAACGCTACTGCTGATACTATCAACACTAATGTGGGAAGCAACACTGCTCTCTTATTCATTCGCTCACCCTATACACACTAATAGGTGGTTAGCAATTTTAAAAATTAGAGGAGGTATTTTTAAATT